>WAJV01000071.1 GCA_015523725.1 Candidatus Geothermarchaeota archaeon | reverse complement strand
GTTCTGCTCTATATTTCCTATATCCCACTCTAGATATTGTTAAGAGTATCGCTACATTATTCTTTGGACAGTTGGCTCTCCTACTAATCCTTGTTGATGAGACTGATAATGCTTTTGCCGACATATATTCTGCCTCGGTTTCTCTACAAAATATAAATGATATTATTTCGAGAGATGTATACGTTTTAGTGGTTGGTTTGGTCAGCATTATTTTGGCTCTAACAATCCCGATAGTCCAGTATGAGAATTTTCTTTTACTTATTGGGGCAAGCTTCGTACCAGTTGTTGCTATACTAATTGCTGACTATTTTATAGTTAAGGGGAAGAATTATAGTGATGTTGATTTATATTCGTATTCCGGAGTTAAGAAATTATCATTGGTGATTTGGATAATTGGTTTTATTACCTACTATTACTTCGCCTATATTAATCCATATTTTGGTGCAACCTTGCCCACCCTTCTCATAACATTTATTCTCTATATATTGTTTAGTAAATTGGTTGGTGGGTGAAAATGTTGCCTGAAAGTATTCGTAAGATTCCTGTGGCTATCACTATTGCTGGTAGTGATTCTGGTGGCGGAGCAGGTATTCAAGCTGATTTAAAGTCTTTTGCTGCTATGGGTGTACACGGCACTGTTGCTATAACTGCTGTTACTGCCCAAAATACCTATGAAGTGACAGGTGTCTATGCGTTACCACCCGAGTTTGTTGTCAAGCAGATTGAAACTGTATACAGAGACATGGGTATAGATGCTGGTAAGACTGGTATGCTATTTTCTAGTGAGATAATTAGTGCTGTTGCTGATATAGTTAGACAATTATCTTTTCCATTGGTGGTCGATCCAGTGATGATTGCGAAGAGCGGTGCACCCTTGTTAAGGGATGATGCAGTGGATGCATTAATTAATAGACTTATTCCTATAGCTACTGTTGTAACTCCAAATCGTTTTGAAGCTGAGAAGATAATTGGTGAGTCTATTTATGGAGTATCGAAGCTTGAGGAGGCGGCGAAGAAAATTTCTAAGCTGGGTGTGGAGGCCGTATTGGTTAAGGGGGGTCATCTTGATACAGAGTCCTCTATCGATATCTTATATTATAATGGTAAAGTTTATCGTTTTGAGTCGCCGAGGTATTCGGTTAAGACAACGCATGGAACTGGATGTGCATTATCCGCTGCTATTGCCGCTGGCCTTGCACGTGGCTTATCTATTGTGGAGGCGGTTTCTAAAGCTAAAGACTTGATTAGTGATGCAATTAGATTCGGCTTATATATTGGTAGAGGACACGGGCCTGTTAATCCCATGGCTCCTATTTATAGGGAAGCGTCAAAAATAGGCGTTCGGGATGAGTTGATGAAGTTTATTAAATGGTTAAAGAAATTAGAGGGTGTGGATAAGTTAGTTCCTGAGGTGGGAATGAATATAGCATATGCCTCTCTTTATGCGAGGGATAGGAATGACTTTGTTGCGATACCTGGTAGAATTAGGCGTCTTCCAACTAATGGCATCGCAGTAGCCACACCAGAATTTGGGGGTAGTGATCATTTGGCGAGATATTTATTGACTATTCAAGAGAGGTTCCCTGATATCAGGGTGGCTATCAACATCAGGTATGTTCCTAATGTAATTGAAGTTATGAAGAGGAAGGGGTATAGAATAGCGAGTTATGATAGGTCTAGAGAGCCTAAAGATATTAAATCTAAAGAGGGAGGGACGATTAGCTGGGGTGTTCGGGTTGCTATCAAGGATCTTGCGAAGTATCCACATTTAATATATCATTTAGGGGACGTCGGTAAAGAGCCTATGATAGTCTTATTTGGTAGGAGTTTAGATGATGTTAGGAATATGATTCTCGATATTCTGGAGGTGGTTAGATGAGGTTATCGATAAGGATTAGTTTGATTGCTCTTCTCTCAACATTAGGCGTTATACTTAGTCCCTTTTGGTTCCCAGTATTTACATCCAAGGCGTTCCCAGCCCAGCATTTAATTAATTCATTGGCTGGAGTTTTATTGGGGCCTATAGATGCAGCGATTATCGCTATAATTATCGGGATTATTAGAATAAACTTAGGTTTGGGAACTATCTATGCTTTTCCAGGTGGAATTCCAGGTGGTGTTGTGGTCGGTATATTCTATAATATCCTGAAGAGGAAATATGGTGAGGTGCTAAGTAGTAGGATATCTGTTTTTACCGAACCTATTGGGACCGTATTAATTGGTGCGACTTTATCAGTGTATGTTGTGGCTCCATGGATAAATGATGTTGGTTTGATTAATAGGTTATCAAGTCTGGGGTTATTACCTATTTATATCGGCTGGTTCATAAGTAGTTTCTCGGGGGTATTGATAGCATTTTTTGTTTTGACTGCGTTAGAGAGGAGTGGTTTAATTAACTTGTTGCGTAGATGATGAATAATTTATTGGTTATTAGGCCGTCGGAGTTATTAAATAAAAAGACACTTATTATTGGCGACGTCTCTTCCGGGAAGACCTTATTAACAGCATATATAATTGGTGAGTGGGTTAAGAGTAGATCAGGACTAGATATAACGATTATTGATTTGGCTCCTAGATATGGGTCGGTTGGCCGTGGCATTGATGAATATATTGATGTAGGTCATTTGAGGTATTATTCCGATGCAGGATTTAAGGCCCCTAGGCTTATGTCAAGGAATAAATTGGAATTGAATAAATATATATATGATAACTATGTTAAGGCCATGAAGTTATTTAAAAGATTTGAGGAGGTTCCCACTGATATATTGGTTGTGAATGACTTGGGAATTTTTCTACATTATGGTGATACTGATTATTTGGATAGTTTGTTTGAATTGCCTTCTACTCTACTGGTAAATGCATATTATGGTTCGAGAATAAGTAGAAGTTTCTCTCATGAACTGGATGAGTTGGAGAGAATTAGGATTGAGCGGCTATTTAAAATCATGGATGTTTTGATAAAGCTATGATGTATTGGGTCTTTTCTGCATATGTTTTGTATTTTGAATTTTTAGTATCTATACCTTAGGAAAACATTTATAAATTGATTATTCATGATATAATTGGAAACATATTTTTAGGTGTACAGGGATGTTCGAGGAGGAGTGGGAAGAGGAAGAAGAGGAAGAATGGGAGGATGAGGAGGATTGGGATGAGGATTTGGAGGATCTAGACGAAGATTGGGATATTGAAGAAGATTGGGAGGAGGACTGGGAGGAAGATTGGGAGGAGGAAGAAGAGGACGAGGAAGAGGAGTGGGAAGAGGAATAAAAATCCGCACTACTTATTGACTATTTTCTTTTTATATATTTTATATATATAAATTAATAAACAAACCCATATATTTCAATATTTCCTTGGTATAAGCCAGTTAATATTCCTTATATTAAATTATTGAGTTTAGTTAATTTGTGGTAAGGGTTTACTTGAGGTGGTTACTGTGACTGGCGAGAATCTATATTCATTATCTAGGTTGAAAACACAGGTTCCCAAGTTGTTTGGTGTTCCTTCTGGGGTTGAAGGCCTAGATGATTTATTTTATAAGGTGGATTATATTAATGGAAAGGTTGAAAAGTCTCCTTTGGGTGGATATCCCTACCTAGGTGTTATTAATATTACTGGTGTAGCTGATACGGGGAAGAGTTTAATGGTTGAACAGTTTGCCGTTAAGCAAGCTAGTTTGGGATATAGAACGATGTTTGTTACTGTTGAGACGCCTAAAGAATTTGTTGCACAGTCTCTCATGTCAAGGGCTAAGGCTATGGGTATTGACTTTAATTCTATTAGTGATAATTTATTTATAATTGATGCGGCTTCTGATCATAGACTTAGGGAAGACTTGGATAAATTATTGGATACCATGGCCTATGGCATTAAGACCTATAATATTAAGAATACAGTGATTGATAGTGTAACTGGATTGTTTGAGGCTAAAGAGGTTATGGCTAGATCAATTGTGAGGAAGGTGTATAACTTCCTTAAGAAGTGGTACCAGACTGCTCTACTTGTATCACAGAAGCGTAGCAGTAGTGAGGAGATGAGTGCCGAGGCAGCTGGTGGTTATGGTGTTGCACATATAGTTGATGGAACTATAGTTTTGTATAAAAAATTAATAATGAGTAAGTTTGAGTCTAATCTATATAAGGTTCCGATAGGTAGTGTAGTTAGATTATTTAGGATAGATGGGTGTAGGATGACGGGTCATGATGGGAGGACTTATGTTTTTGAAATAACTGATACAGGTCTTGTAAGGATAGTTTCTCCTTTAGAGGATTATATTAGGAGGTGATGGATATGGTGATAGAGATAAAGCCTCCAAAAGATTTGGATAAGAAGAGGGATGAGATGGTGTTGGAGATGCTCCTGGAAGCATTGAATGTTCTCGGCGGCCCCAAGAAAATAATTCAATTCAGGAATTTAACATGGATACCTAGTATCATCAAGGCTAATTACGCAATTCTATTATCGAATGCTGGTAGGACCCATGAAGAGATCGCTAGGGAACTAGGGGTTACTAAGGCCACGGTAGATAGGATGTTGAGAGCCGATCCGGAAGACGTATTGCGGAAGGTTAGGGGAGAGTTGCCCGAGGAAAAGATAGATGACCATATCGCCGGTGGATTGGCTAAGCTTGCATATAAAAATGTGTTGAGCCGTAAGACTGAAGAAGAATTAAGTAGTCTATCCAGTGCTATGGAGACGCTTGGTGTTGAATGGGCTGTGATAGTCTTGAAGAAAATCCGTGGGATGGATTTCCCGGTGGATCGAGCTGGCTTACTTGAGAGACTAGGTGGATTATCAATATATGGTATTCCAGTGGGAGAGATCTTGGATAGCCTAGATTATCCAATAGAATCACCTGCAAAATTATTGAAAGCTATTGCACAATATCTTAGGAGTAAAGGGATACACCCAGCAAAAGGAGTTTGATTTTTTATAAATTTCGTTTAGAATAATGTCACTAGTAGTGTTATTCCGAACACTATTAGGATTAGGCCTATAAATATAAGTAGGGCCCTATATTTCCAATCTTTAAGTAATTTGGACCCGGCTTCGCCCAGTCCAGCTGAGAATGTTAGCCATAGGTAATCAAGCCATACATGTGCGACATATATGGTTATTAGTCCCGTCAATCCATATGATAAGCTTATAGTTAATATGGGTAGTCCAACAGTTACCCACCATAGGAGGAAATATGGATTTAGCCCAGTTAAGGCCATTCCAGCTATTAATGGTGAGAAGCGGGGTTTTTCTTTATTGATTGATATGTTTCCTCCTCTATATCCATCTCTGATTGATAGGTATGCGAAATAAAATATAAATATGCTTGATGTGGCTATCATTATAGTTTTTATTAGTGTGTTCATTAATAGATCTCTAATTGTATCCAATAATATTATGAGTCCTAAAACATATGGAAATTCTATAATAGTGTGTCCTATAGCCATTTTTAGACCATTTTTACGGCCTCCCCATAATCCCATTAAAATTGCTGTAGTAGTTAGTGGCCCTGGGCTTAATGCTCCACTTAATGATATTACTATCACTGATATAATGGCATCAATCATTATTGAAATATCTATATGAATAGGAAGGAGGTATATAAATTTAGTGGTTATAGATATGAATGAGCCTTCGGGCGAATTTTATTACAATATAGTAAAGTTGATAATTGATGGTTCTGTTGAGGAGGCTTTGGAGAAATTAGCGATTTTTTATGGAGTCCCTGTACCAAGGCTTAAGTTGGGGCGGGTCAAGGGTAAATCTAGAAATCCGGCGGTCTACTCAGCTAGAAACAAGACTATATTTATTCAAGATGGTTCCCAATATAATAATCCACTGGTCATTCTTCATGAATTTTATCATCATCTGAGGTATTATGGTGGTAGGCATAGGGGAACTGAGGCAAATGCCGATAAATTTGCATTAAAATTCGTTGAAGAGTATATTAAATTTATTCGTAGGAATAATTATTGAGGCTTCCCGCTTAATTCAAGTATAGTGGGTTTGTGGGGTGTTTATTTGAATAATAAAATATGGGAATTGCTAAATAATCTTTCATTTAAAGATTTTATTAGGGTTGATAGATTATACAAATTGATTAGTTATTTGATCCTTTTGACAGTAATATTGATATATCTTTTTCAGTCTTTTGAGATAGTAACTAAGTATAAATATTATGTTGTCGATGAGGTTCACTATGTTTCAGCTTCCAAATTAATACTTAAGAATTTTTTACCCAATATAAATTGGAGTTGGAGATATCCTCCTTTTGAGAGATATGTGGAGGAGAATTATCTGAATTTGGAGCATCCTCCTTTAGGTAAGTATTTTATAATTCTCTGTTTATTGTTATTGGGGGACGACCCTGTCAGTTGGAGGTTGCCATCTATTGTTTTCGGGTTATTTATAATCTTTTTGGTGTATCTGATTGGTAAGTCTCTAGGTGGCTATATATTGTCTACAGTTGCGACTCTATTATTTTTGACTGAGCCTATGTTAAATTCAATGTCTAGAGTAGCGATGTTGGATATTACTTTAACGTTCTTCATTACATTATCCGTCTACTTTTTATTGGTTAAGCGTAACTTATTTTTATCTTCAATGGCATCTGGTTTAGCCGTATCTACCAAATATAATGGGATTATTTCATTAGGAATCATAATTATATATACTATTTTTTCCGGATATAGAAGCGACTTGAATGAAAATGAGCAATACTTAGATATTTTTAGGAAAAAACTAATGCATATCCTTTACTCATGCATTATAGTGATATTGGTTTATTTGGTTTTAAATATACCTTATATCATTCATTTTGGTGTGGAATATTGGATAAATGTGCAGTTATGGTCTTTCTCCGTTCATACACAGTTTAAATCATCTCATCCATATTCCTCTCCCCCAATATCATATGAACCTCCGTTCCTCAATTGGCTATTTAATTATAAAGCATTTGCATTAACTACTGATATGTCGGCGGGTATTAATGTCGGTCTTTCTATATTACTTATTGTATCAAGTATATGGTTTTTATTGGAGTGTAGACTATCAAGCGTATATTGTAAATTGGATCTCAGCATTTTATATCTCTGGTTTTGGTTAGGATATATGTTTTATATTGTACTGTATTTCATTGGCCGTAGTATGCAGTTCATATATTATATGACTCCATTGATGCCAGCGGTTTTACTTATTGACGGGCTATTAATATATCGTATAATTGAGTTCTCATTAGGTTGATTGAAAGGTATTAAATCCTCAATTCGTCTATATTTGACTAAATAAAAATTTAATAGTTTCATGTATCCAGTATGATTAGAGGCATGAGGAGTGTATCTATTACATTGTATTAATATTTATATAGATTGGATATCTAATGACATAGATTATTCTGTGGTGAGATAGTAATGGTTAGGTATAAACAAACAAATGAGATATTGAAATTGATTAGTGATAGGAGTAGAGTCAGAAATATAGGCATTATCGCACATGTCGACCACGGGAAGTGCGTTGCTGGGGATACTGTGGTTTTCTTAGGTGATGGTAGGCTAATCCGTATCAAGGATTTGTTTAGGTATTCAGTTGGCGAGGGTTATGGTGCGTTTGCCTTTGATGTTGAGCTTCCCAGCTTCGACCCTAAGTCTAAGAGCATAAATTTGGTTAGAGCTTCACATATTTGGCGTCTAAAGAAGGATAGGATTATTCGTGTGAGGCTTAGGAACGGATATGAGGTTAAGGTCACTCCAGAGCATCCATTCTATACAGTAGATGGTTCTGGTATATTAAAGCCTATTAGAGCCGATGAGCTCAGGCCAGGTCATCATATAGTGGTTCCCAGTATTGTTCGCATCCGGGGCCGTGGCTTAGATTGGTTTAAGAGATATGTTATGGATTGGCTTCTTAAACAGGATGATATGTATATATATCTTGATGAGCCGCTCAAATCTGTTATCGAGAGGATGATTAGGTCTCGGATGGTTAAGAGGGTTTATGAGAGTGGTGTGGGGACATCCTATAAAATGCTGCTTGAGTCGGTTAAGCATGGACGCTACAGGTGTGTTGATATTCGGCGGTTGGTCGATTCATTTGGTCTGGACCTACTTGAGCTATACGATTCGATTAAATTTGTTGGGTATAAGGGCAATAATGGAAGGTATGGAGGTAGGGTTAGTAAATTTTCATTGCCTAAGACTGTTGAAGAGCTTAAGTCTGCACTATATGTTGTTGGTCTATTGTTTGGGGATGGCTCGTCTAATTGTTCACTTAATTCTTCGGATGATGAGTTGATTGATTTATATGAATATAATTTATGGAATGCTTTCAAGATAGGAATAACTGTATTGGTTGGACGTACGACTAAAAGGGTATTACATCGTGGAGGTAAGGCCTACGAAAGGTTCATGTATGGTGTCTTTAATTATCCAATGAGGTCGAAGGCTAAATCCCTTGTATTGCCTGAGGTAATATCTTCACTAGATAATGATTATGTAAGGTTTTTCTTAAAAGGGCTATTTGACATTAGTGGTACAGTTGAGTGGTCACATTCTGCAGTTAGTTTAACCTCGGCATTAAATGAATTTTTAGTGGAGGTTGCATATCTCCTGCAGAGGTTTGGGATTTTGCCTATTGTTCGGAGGAGTGGGGCATATGGGATTCTATATATTTCTGGAAAAGATGTCAGTAAGTTCGCGGAGTATATTGGGTTCGGGAGTTCTGTTAAGAGAGCTGGGCTTGAGGCATTATTAAGTAAGGCTGGTAGTTCGAGGGGTGGGCAGTATGTTCCTATCGAGGGTAATGAGCTTAAGACCTTGAGGCTTGCTATTGGGCTCTCGGCGTCTGAGTTATCGATACCATATTATAGTTATTATGAGGATGGGCGTAAAAAGCTCACATTGAGTACCTTCAGGAAGATTGTTGAAAGACTTAGTGAGGGCTTCAATATTAAAAGACTCAAGTATAAGTATGATGTCTTAAATAAGGCTCTAGCCGGTGAAGTGGATGAGTTTAATAATCGTGATAGAGGTGTCGTTAGATCTCTAATTAGGGATGGAGTATTGAAGGCTGTGAATGATAAATATCTACTGACTAATTTTGGTAATGCTATTAAGGATGTATGGAAAAGAGTTATCGATGGTTCTGATAGTGTAGATGAGTCGATAAAAATTGTATTGAACCAGTGGAGGAGCCTAGCATTCGGCGATATCCGGATCGTAGAGGTTGTGGATATTGATGTTATTGAAGGAGATTTTGATGTATATGACTTGACTGTCCCTGGCACCCATACATTTGTGGCTAATGGCATTATAGTTCATAATACTACTTTGACAGATTCTTTGTTAGCTGCATCTGGATTATTGAGTCCAACTGTTGCTGGTGAGGCTAGGGCTTTAGATTATCTGGAGGAGGAGCAGAAGAGGGGGATAACTATTAAGACAGCCAATATTAGTTTACTCCATGATTATAATGGTGAAAGTTATGTTATTAATCTAATAGATACGCCTGGTCATGTAGATTTTACCGGCAAGGTCACTAGGGCGCTTAGAGCTATTGATGGGGCTGTGGTTGTAGTGGATGCTGTGGAGGAGGTTATGGTTCAGACTGAGACCGTGACGAGGCAGGCTTTAGAGGAGAGGGTTAAGCCTATTCTCTTTATTAATAAGGTTGATAGGTTAATAACTGAGCTACGTATGGAACCAAAGGATATTCAAAAGAAGTTGATTCGAATTATTACTAGATTTAATAAGCTTATCGATGTTTTTGCGGAGAATGAATATAAAGATAAGTGGAAGGTTAGGCCGGATTTGAATAACGTAGCCTTTGGGTCTGCGAAGGATAGGTGGGGCTTTACTTTGAAGCAGGCTCAATCTAAAGGCATGACATTTAATGATGTTATCCAGATGTATGCCGATAACAGAATAGATGAGTTGCGTAAGATTTTTCCTGTACATGAGGCAGTTCTTGATATGGTTATTGAACATATTCCTTCTCCATTGGAAGCTCAGAAATATCGTATTCCGAAGATTTGGAGGGGCGATTTAAATAGTGAGGTTGGCCAGGCGATGTTAAATTGTGATCCCGATGGACCTGTAGCTTTTATGGTCACTAATGTTATTGTCGATGAAAAGGCTGGCCTAGTTGCGACGGGCCGTTTATTGTCTGGGTCTCTAGAACCAGGTATGGAGGTGTACTTAATCAATAAGGCTAGAAAGGGGAGGATACTTCAGGTAGGTATGTATATGGGTCCTTACCGCGAAGTAGTGAGTAAAATGATTGCAGGTAATATTCCTGCTGTGCTTGGGCTGAGTGATGTTACCGCCGGTGAGACTGTTTCCACGTTAGAGGATATGGTTCCATTTGAAGCTATTAGATATATTAGTGAGCCGGTGGTTACAGTCTCTATTGAGCCAAAGAATACCAGGGATCTTCCCAAGCTTGTTAATGCATTGAGGAAGATGGCTATTGAAGACCCAAATCTGCATGTGAGTATTAATGAGGAGACTGGTGAGTATCTCTTATCTGGTATGGGTACACTACATCTAGAAGTTAGTCTACATTTCTTGAGGGATATGGGTATTGAGGTTACGGTTTCCAATCCTATTGTTGTATATAGGGAGACTATCACTAAGCAGAGTCCGATATTCCCAGGTAAGTCTCCAAATAAGCATAATAAGGTTAAGGTTAGGCTTGAGAAGTTAGATGATGAGGTAATTGAATTAATTACCTCGGGTAAGTTAAACGAGAGACTAGGTAGACGGGAGATCCAGAAGATTCTTATGGAGAAGGGTTGGAGTGCTGATGAGGCCAGGAGTGTTTGGGCGATTGATAATGAATACGGTAATATTATGGTTGATTTAACTAGAGGCGTTCAATATCTGCAGGAGTCTAAGCAGATGTTGATAGGGGCGTTTTTCGATTTCGTTAAGGAGGGTGCTTTGGCAAGAGAGCCTCTGAGAGGAGTTAAAGTAGTTCTATTGGATGCATTATTCCATGAGGACCCGGCTCATAGGACTTTAGCTCAAGTCGTTCCTATGCTGCATAGGGCGCTTTTAGGCGCTGAATTAGCCTCAGAACCGACTTTATATGAGCCGATAATGAAGATTCAGGTTCAGGTTCCAAGTGAGTTAATAGGTGCTGTGACCAGTGTTATTGCTAGTAAACGTGGGCAGGTAACTAGTATTGATCAGAGGGAGTACTATTCAGTTGTTAATGGTTATATACCAGTGGCTGAGACCTTCGATTTGGCACCGGTGCTTAGGAGCGCCACGGGTGGCAGAGCATTCTGGCAGACTCAGTTTAGCCACTGGCAGGTTTTACCCAAGAGTTTACTCAACACTGTTGTGAGTGAGATTAGGCGGAGGAAGGGACTGCCTCCAGAACCTCCATCTTATACAGAGTTTATTCCACCGGGTGAGCAGGTCGAATATTAAGGGGATTTTATTCCCCATATCTTAATTTATCCATTTCATTAAGCATCTCTCTTAGCTCCTCTATCGTTCTGAAACCTAGATCTTCCATTAGGTATCTGCATCTATTTCTCACTGTTA
The DNA here is from genome assembly GCA_015523725.1 of Candidatus Geothermarchaeota archaeon. Lineage (GTDB taxonomy): Archaea > Thermoproteota > Nitrososphaeria > Geothermarchaeales > JDFR-13 > WAMZ01. The sequence goes on along the minus strand of WAJV01000071.1, from coordinate 31,790 downwards.
CTTCAGTTATTTCAGCGGCATTGGCTATGTCTCTCTGAGTTATATCATATCCACTTAGTCTAGCTGCATAATATACTGCAGCCGACGCCAAGCCAACGGGGTCTTTCCCAGCAGTTACTTTTCTTCTCTTTGCTAGGGTAATTATTTTTTCAGCGAGGACGGCTACACTATCCGGTAATCCAGTTCTCGATACTATTGGTTTTATATATAGAGATGGATTAATAACAGGGGTTTTTATATTTAGCTCCTTAACCAACAGCCTATAACATCTACCCAATTCCTTCCTATCTATATTCACTTGTTTCGCCATCTTCTTAAAGGTTCTAGGCATCTGGAATTCTCTTAGAGCTAGATATAATGCTGCAGCTACTATACTATTTATTGCTCTTCCTCTGACGAGATCTTTGTCAAGAGCCATCCGATATATTTGAGCCGCTCTCTCCAACACATTCTTAGGTAAGTCGAGTCTTTCTCCAAGTTTTTGTAATATATTTAACGCATTTTGAAGGTTTCTCTCTTGGCTTGTTGCACCAGATGTTCTATATAACCAGCTTTTTATTCTCTGTATCTCCCTTCTCCTTTCTTCTGATACTCTGCCTCCTCTCCCAAACCCCTCCTGAATATTTCCAAACACCGTTGTCATACCTCTATCTGTAATTAGGGAGGTCTGGGGAGGACCTGTTCTAGCTCTATCTACTTCATCACCTTCAAAAGTTCTCCATTCAGGCCCCATATCAATATTAATATGTTTAGCCACATATCCACAAGTTTTACATATAACCTCTCCCGTCTCTTTTTTAAATATGAAGTCTGTTCCTCCACATATTTCACATCTTTCAACTCCAAATAGGGTCATTTATTATCCCTCCATAAATATTTATATACCCCTAATCCTAAAGAAACACCTATATTTAAAAATTGATATATACAAGGAAAAAATATTAAATACCAAAGATATTTCTTATTTGTCGTGTGATGATGCGGTGGCTGACGGAGCTTTGGCAATGAAGATATGAAGCGACGCTGACGACTTTTTATCAATTGTTAATTTATAGATGTTTTAATAGTTTTCTGCTTAAGTATAATCCTAGGATTGTAGTGAGTATGGCTATACCTAGTAGGTAAGCTAGGCTTTTTATTGGTATATCTAGAGATGCTTCAATAACTAGCTTTCTTATTATGATGTTTGAGTGCGTTAGTGGGTTTATATCGGCGATTATTTGTAGCCACTGAGGCATTTGATTTTTTGGGAATATGCTATTGCTTGCAAACATTAGAGGTAAGTTTAATAGGTTTGTAATTGCTATTGCAGTATCGTGTTCCTCGATTTTTAGGCTTAATGCTATGAATAAGGTGCTGAAGGCTAAGGCTAGTAGTGCTAATGTAGCATATAGTGATGCTAGATGTATTATGTTAAATCCATCCCCTAGTTGTAGCCCAAGTGCTATAGCTATTATTAGTAGTGCTGTGAACTGTAGAAGGCTTCTAATTATGCTTGATATGACTCTAGATAAAAATATTGTTTCCCTCCTTATTGGTGCTACTAGTAGTCGGCTTAGGTAGCCTAATCTCCTATCAAATATTAGTGACATTCCGCTGAACATACTACTGAATAGAATGAATACACTAAACATACCTGTTGCTAAAAAGGTGAAGTAATCTTTTGTACCGAATGCTGCTATAATTATTTGATCAATTGCCTGTTGAACAAACTGTACAAATTGGGGTGGGACATTTGAGGGTATTTTAAGTAAGCTGTAAAGGTTCATTGATTTACCGAATAATGCCAGCCAGAATAAGGGAGTAATGAATGTGAATATTATTGCTATTCTTCTTCTATACCATTTTTTTAATTCTCTCATTGTTAAGGATGCTAGTGCGCTCATTCTACATCCTCCTCCTTCTCCTCATAATAGCCCTCATCTTAATACTATCGAGGGCCTCCTCCTCCCTTATTTTTCTACCTGTTAGGTATAGGAAGACTTGTTCTAAACTTGGCTTCAATAACTCGACACTTGTTACGTTAACCCCCTTTTCCGTTAAAATATTTATTATTTTTGGCAGTGTGTTTTCGCCTCTCTCAGTTGTTATGGCTAGTTTTCCGTCTACGACCTTCACATCTTTTATTTCTGAAATTATTTTAGGTAATTCTTTTGTGTCGAAGTTATTGAGGTTATTTACCTCGGCGAGTATGATATCTCCTTTCAACATATTTTTCAACTCTCTAGGTGTTCCTAAGGCAATTATTTTACCCTTATCTATAATTCCAATTCTATCGCATAATTGATCGGCTTCCTCCATGTAGTGAGTAGTCATGAATATGGTTATGCCATATTCTTTCCTTAAGTTCCGAATATACTCCCAAATCTTGGCTCTAGTTTGAACATCCAGTCCTAGGGTTGGCTCGTCTAGGAATAGGATTTTTGGATAGTGGATTAACCCCATTACTAGTTCAAGCCGTCTTCTCATTCCACCGCTATATGTTTTTACAAGTCTATTGGCTGCGTCGTATAGGTCAACCATATTTAATAGGTCCTCGGCTCTTTTCTTTGCAGTAGTTTTATCAACTCCATAGAGGCTAGCTTGTAGCATTATATTTTCGTATCCTGTTAATTCATCATCGGCCGTTAATTCCTGTGGAACGAGGCCTATTATCCTTCTAATTTTATCGTCCTCCTTACCCAAGACGTATCCATATAGTTCGGCATATCCCTTAGTCGGTTTTATCAACGTATTCAACATATTTATAGTAGTAGTTTTACCTGCTCCATTTGGACCTAGGAATCCAAATATTTCTCCTTCATATACTTCAAAAGATATGTTGTCTACAGCGAGGACTTCACCATTATATATCTTCGTTAGCCCCTCCACCTTTATAATCGGTTTAATCTCTAATCACCCCCATTATCTTGTTGCTAAATTCTCTAATTATGTTTCTAACCTCCTTTTTTTCAGAGGGTGTTAGATTCTTCCAATTTGAAATTATGGTTCTAAATATTTCATATAATTCTTTATATGGAGCGTCTTTGGATACATATTTCTTTATATGTTCATTTAACGGTTCATCTAGACTAATAGCTATCTTACCTTTCTCTGTTATGGAATATATTTTTCTTCCTTCTATAGTCTTGACCGAAACCAATCCATCGTGGATTAATCCATCTAGAGCTGGGTATATGACGCCTGTGCTTGGCCTATATATCGATAAAGTCTCTTCCTCAATAGATTTTATTATTCCGTATACGTGGAGAGGCCCCCTCATATTTAGTATATGTAATATCATTTTCTTGATCAATCCTCTTTTCATTTTTTATCTCTAGATATATCTAGATTTATCTATATATAATTTAGTATATGTATATTGTTGCAAAATATAGATTTTGTTTGTTAGGTTGTGTGTCTTCCTTGGTTAGATATTGGTTTAAACATATTCTTTAACTATATATTATTACTAACTTATATTTGGTATGGTCTGGTTGGGTATTAAGTATAGAAGGGTTTCCCGATTAATAAGGAAATTTATTGAGAGATATAGGAAGGACAAGGAATCTATAACACTAAGAGATATATTTAGTTTTTATGATGAACTTGTTAAGTACATTGTTTTCTTTGTGTTGAGTGGCGAGGTTGGAGCAGATTATCTCATGCTCATAGGTACTGATTTAGTGGATGCTATCGAAGAGACTTCGGATGAATTGGTTTTTGTTCCTCCTATGATCCCTATTGAGGCTTGTTATATATATGTTAGTGGAATGGCTGGGCGTGTGATTGATAGGGTTGGGAGAGTAATATCTGATGTAGAGGATCCCTTGGGTTATATGATTAATCAGACTTTGATGGTTTTGAATAATAAGTCTGTTGAGGAGGCTGCTATCGTGTCCTCTGGAATATTATTATATGGATTATCTTCTTTTTTTGAGAGAGATGTTGAGGGGGGTTTCATGTCTATTCAATATTTTTCTACACTATTAAATATTTTAAGTTCTCCTAGGGAGATGGCTTTTTCATTGGTTGCGTATGTATCTCTGGTGTTGTTGATCGAGTTATATTCATCTGATGAGGTGTTTAGTGGGGGGATTGAGGATAGAGGGGATGAATATTTTAAGGATACGTTCGTTGCTAAAATGATAGTTGGAGGTGGGCGTAATTTAGAGGGCTATATTCGAGATCTACTTCAATTTATGCAGACGTCCGGGGATAAATCGTTTGTGATTAAGGAGTTTATTGCTTTTAGATGGTTCTATAATAGGTTTAATGAGTTGTATCCTGATAGAGTTGAGGTTATGTCATTAATTATGTCTGCGTTAGCTAGGATGTTATATAGTGAGGATGAGTCATATCTTAAGATGACTGAAAGGTTTTATGATGAAAATAAGATAAAAGATATATCTGATTATGAGTTGGAGAATATTTTAGCCGCTGCATTTAAGCTTTATGACTTGGGTCTTAAAGAGAGTTTTAAGAATATTGTGGATTATTTAAGGAGAATTGGAGAAGCCTCTAATGATAAGGCTTCTCTCTTTGTCTCTAAGATACTCTCTTCTCTAGGTTTAGATGAATAGGTTTTTGTTGGTTATATTATTTCAACTGTTAACATATCTGTGGCTTCTGGTCTTATTCCAACTGTATATATTATGATTGTTCCCTTCTTTAATTCACCTTTCTCGAGTAATTTTTCCTTCGCTATCCTCAAGTTTTTCATGTAATCTCCTGTATCTGGAATTAACATAGATGTTATCCCATACAACAAACTTATTTTATTTGCTATATATGGGTCATGAGTTGATACATATATGTTCCTTTTTGGCCTGTATCTTGAGAGACGTTTTGCTGTGTTTCCTTTTTTTGTATATGATATTATTATGGCATTGAGTAAGTTAGCCATATATATGGATCCCCTAGCAAATTTATCAAATATATTTTCCTCGAAATTCTTTTCATAGAATAGTGGTTCGTCTTTGTGTTGTTTATCAGCCTCTTCTAATATTTTTGATGCCCATTTAACTGCATCAACTGGATATTTACCCACCGCTGTTTCTGCGGTTAATAATATTGCATCTACGTGTTGTTGAACTGCTTGATATATATCGGTTACTTCTGCTCTAGTTGGTTGTTCATTTGTGATCATGCTTTCCAGTATCTGCGTAGCTATTATGCTTATTTTACCGTATCTATTTGCATGCTTTACTATTTTGTGCTGTATATATGGTATCTTCTCTAAGGGGTAGTATTGTCCTAAGTCTCCCCTTGCAACCATTACCCCGTCAGATATTTTGCATATATCGTTGATATTTTTTACTCCTTGTGGTGTCTCGATTTTAGCGATTACCCAAGGTTCTCCCCCATATTTTTCTATATATTCCCTTAATATCTTTATGTCATTCGGTGTTCTTACCATTGATAAAGCTATGTACTCTATATTATTTTTCATTGAGAACTCTAAATCATTAATATCCTTAGGTGTTAAATTATCGGGAGTTATTTCCTTCTCCTTTATAATTATTTTTTTCCTGTCTAATAGTTTTCCGTTTATTAATGATTTTACATATATGTGTTCATTTGACTTATCTATTACCTTGAATATAATTTTTCCATCATCTACCAATAATATGTCTCCTTTATCGACTATTTTGAATAACGTTTTTTCCTCTATGTAAATGGGCCCTTTTTTATAGTCTATCCTATATCTTCTCCCTTCTTTAATATCGACAGGTTTATTGCATCTGATTCTCATTACGTTGCCTTGGAGATCTGCTAGTAACGGTGTGTTTATATCCATTTTTTTACTGATTTTCCTTACTGCTCTAATTATTCTTACTTTCTCCTTCTGTGTTCCATGGCTAAAATTTAATCTAAATGCGTCTGCTCCCTTACGTATCATTTGATTTATCGTTACTATCTTTTGGGACGATGGTCCTATTGTAGCTATTAATTTGGTTCTCCTCATATATGATCACTTTATTCATTTGGATATATTATTTTATTTGAGTCCGTTGGTTGTAAATATTTTTGTTATGGATGTCTATAGGAGGCGTAGTCTAACCGAGGCTTTAGTAGCTGGTATGGCTTTTGGATCTGCTTCCATATTTATTAGGTATTTGTCTTTCTATGGTATTAATAGTTTTTCTATTGCTTTTTTTCGTTTAATCATTGGTTCATTTGTCCTTATGCTATTCATTTATTTTTTGGCTGGTGGCAGGGTTGACGTTAAGGTATTTGATAGGTCATTGTATGGTGAGTTTAAGGTAATTTTAGTCATGGCTATAGCATTATCGCTCCATTTTATATTTTATATTCAATCAGTTATCGATACATATATACTTAATGCTACTTTGATTGTTAATACTACCCCTATTATTACGTTGATATTTACTGTTTTATTGGGGTTATCATCAGTCTCTATTAGGGATGTCTTTGGTGTTGCATTAGGTTTTATAGGGGCTTTTATAATGGTGGCGAATGGTTTGGGTGGAGGGACCTTTATTGGGGATTTGGAGGCCTTTGCTGCTGCTGTATTGTATTCAATTTATATTATATCTGGTAAATTTATCGGTGTTAAGGATATAATTTCTGTTATGAGTGTTGTTTATCTTTTTTCGGTCCCGATTATTTTTCTTTTTTCATTGGTTTTGAAGGAAGTTATTTGGGTTCCTTTGAATGAGCCGACGCCGTTTCTTTTCTTATTGGCGCTTGGGGTGATACCTACTGCTATAGGTCATACTTTATTTATTTCTTCGTTAAAAGGATTGGCGCCGCATGAGACTTCCCTTCTCGGTCTATTGGAGCCTGTATCTGCATCTATATATTCCGTTTTTTTATTCGGTGAGTTGCCTCCCTCAACCTCTATTGTTGGAGGTGTAATCATAGCTATTTCAATATACATTATTTCAAAGAAATAGTCTTCAAATTATTTCTTTTAGAGCTTTTTTTAAGTTGTCATATGTCTGTTGTAGGTATTCAACTATTATTTTTGTATCCGATAGTACAGGCATGTAATTAGTGTCGCCTACCCATCTGGGGACTATATGTAGGTGGTAATGCATATCAATTCCTGCTCCAGCCGCTTTACCTATGTTAGCACCAATGTTATATCCTTCTGGTTTCATGGTTTTATCAAGAATTTTTATAGATAACTTTAATAGTTTATGTATCTCGATCGCTTCGTCATCTGTTAGATTTATTACGCTTGGTACATGTCTATATGGAGCTATCATTAAATGGCCATTATTGTATGGGTATCGATTCAAAATGATGAATGCTTTCTCTCCTCTATATAGAAGCAGGTTCTTTCTATCATTTTCTCTGGATTGTCTTGGTATTTCACATAGGATGCATTTATCTGATTTTGGTTGTTTGATATATTCTATTCGCCAAGGGGCCCATAACCTATCCAAATTTTATCCCTCCAATTTTTTTGCTGCTTAAATTTAATTTTTATTGATCAATGCCTTATAATATTTAGGTTGTTGCGATGAGACCTGTTATTGTGGTTCATGGTGGAGCAGGTAATATACGTCGTAGATATATGGATGTTAGAAGAGAACATTTGGAGGCTTCAGCGAGAGTGGGTTTTGATGTATTAGTGAGAGATGGTTCTGCATTGGAGGCTGTTGTTGAGGCAGTTGCTTATATGGAGGATTCGGGGGTATTTAATGCTGGTAGGGGTAGTATTGTGTCTAGTAGTGGATATGTAGAATTAGATGCTGCTGTTATGGATTCTAAGGGAAGATTTGGGGCTGTGGGTGCTGTTCCAAATATAGTTAATCCGGTTAGGGTTGCTTATGAGGTATTGAGACGGACTCCTCATAGATTACTTGTAGGGATAGAGGCCAAATATTTTGCTCTAAGACTGGGTTTTAGGGAGATGTCTTTTGATGAGTTGCAAGGCGTAGAGAGGGCATTAAATATAATTAAGTCTAGGAGACCTCCGTCTGAATATCTATCAAGATTACAGAATATAAAAAAGATGTATGGTGATACGGTGGGGGCTGTGGCTGTAGATAGAGATGGTGGTTTGGCGGCGGCCGTATCAACAGGCGGTATTCTCTTTAAATTAGATGGGAGGGTTGGTGATAGCGGTATATTTGGTGCTGGTATAATGGTTAATGGTTTAGCCGCGGCTGTTGCAACTGGTATTGGTGAATATATTATTGATTCTATGTTGTGTTATAACTTGGTTCAATTTAGGAGGGTTTATAGTCTATCTGCCTCGGTGAGAAAGGCATTGAATTATTTAACAAGGCTGAGGGGCGTCGGGAGTGGAGGTGTTATTAGCGTCGATAGATGGGGTAATGTGGCTACAATGCATAATACAAAGGCGATGGGTGTAGCTTACTTCGGTGAAGGCATGGAGTCTCCTAAGGTTAGTTTTAATGAATATATTTTCCTTTAGTTTTCACATGTATAGGGTCGCTATAATCTTTAATTTTTTATATGCATCAATTAATAGTAATTGGGTATATAGTGGTTTATTATAATAGTTAGGTAATTTGGTGGTTCTATGGATGGATTGGGAACTGGAGAGCTTTTAATGATATTTATATTTATATTAATTTTCTTTGGTCCTGAAAAATTACCTGAGTTCGCCAGGAAATTGGGTTATTATTATAGGAAGCTTAATGAATATAGAAGGTTTCTTGATGAGGAAATTAAGAAAGGTTATCTAGAAGCGGAGAAGATGGTGACATTTAAGGAGGATTCGGATAAACTTAAGTTTAGGCCCGTTGAGAAGGATGAGCTATATCAAGAATTGTTGGAGACAGCGAGAGAGTTGGGTATAGATCCGAAGGGTAAAAGTAGTGTTGATTTGGCTAGGGAGATTAGGGAGAAATTGGCTGAGAGGGATGGTGTTAAATCTAATGAGTAAGGTTAATAATTCTCCCGACGACAGAGAGATGAGTTTTTGGGATCATTTGGCTGAACTCAGCCTTAGATTAAGGAGGATATTCATAGTTGTTATATCGGCCACATTTGCTTTGATGATATTGCCGGCTGATTTGGATTTCAGTAATATATATGTGCTTTTTACAGGGGATTGGATGAAGTATAGGCCTTTAATAGCCGGTCTCCTGAATAGAATTAGGGCAGATATACTACCTGAATCGGTTATCCGGGGATCAAATCTCTCTAACTCAAGTAATATAAATAATTTATTGAATATGACTCTCATTTACTCTGGTAATTTTGCTAGTGCTTTGACTATTTTTGTGGAGGGCAGTATTATTTTGGCGTTAGCTATTACATCCCCTTACGTTGCCTATGAATTATATATGTTCTTGGCACCTGGCCTTTATCCACATGAGAGGAAATTTATTAAGACATTTGTTTTTTCATTTACTGTTTTATTTATTCTTGGTGTTCTATATGGGTACTATATAATTATGCCTATTACTTTTAAAATTCTTCTATATTTTCCAACTATACTTGGGTCTGTGAAATGGTTTGATATTGTTGATTTTTATCACATGGTTTTTCTTGGTATTGGGTTAACTGGTTTGTTTTTTACGATGCCTGTATTTCTTGTATTGGCGATGAAGTTTGGGGTTATTTCACCGGAGATGTTAATTAATAATAAAAGGTTCATTTATATAGCTGTTTTAGTCATTACTGCAGTAATTACGCCAGACCCCACGCCAGTGAGTATGATTCTTCTCTCATTCCCTTTTATATTGTTATATGAATTATCTATCTTCCTCGGGAAGCGGGTTTACCCTTCTTAGTGTCTTTACTGGGTAATGCTTTTTCCTCATAGTATTTCCATGATCTACTGGTAAAGTTTGCGACTATGGCAATTATCAGGAATCCTAGGCTTAGATAGAAAAGAGCTGCTGAGTCTATGCTAAGTAGCCTAATTTCTATCTCTTGACCTATTATTTTATCTCTCTCTAGATTATTGTAGTATAGATATGCCTCTAGTACAGATTTTTTACTCGAATCTTTTTCAATTCTAATTAGTAATGTGAGTGTCTCACCATTATATTTTATTTTATAGTTCCAATAAATACTCTTATTTTCATTAATTTTTCCATAGTAATCCGTGAGTTTTATCTCCAGATGATCTTTATCGATTCTCCATATTCCGAAATATAATCTTGTATTCAATCTTGTGTCGAACGGCCATTTAGCATTATCTGTTAGTGAATACAATTTGGAATCATTTATGCTGACTATTAGATTATTTACTCTTTCTGCACCTATATCTAGATACCAACCAGGCCTATATTCCTCAATATATTTCAGTGTAAAGTTTAATTCGGGTATAGAGATTATATATTTGCCAGTAATTGTGTCTCCTTGTTCACCTGATAAGTCAAGGTCTATTGTCGTCAGCCATGAACCTAGTACTACTCCATCTTCCTCAAGTTCTATATAATTGTATCCGTTTGAGGATTTAGATTTTATATGATCTTTTTCAGTGATATCCCATTCTCCTTTATAGTCTTTCACGTGAAACTCTTCTTGGGCATAAACTCCTCTAAAAACTATTATTAGCATCATAAATATGAGTACGTACACCAATAACTTCTCTTTTTTCATGTTCGGCCCCTTCTTAATCTTATGTTAAGGTAAGTTATTTATAAAGCATTATTTAGTACTTCAATATCTGTCTTCAATGAATTTTTTTAGTGTATCGACGATCTTTATGCCCTCAATATATACCATTTTATTGGAAAGGTTTTGAAACAATCTTTTCAACTCCTCTTCTCCTAGTTTTCTTGTATCGATATAAAATGTTAAGCGATAGAATGGAATTATTAATATGGGATCTGCTCTCAAAATTATATTCGCATTCTTAGCTATTCGGTAAAATGATACTGCATCCTTAACCTCTATTAATTCGATGGGCATTTTATATCAAATTTCAGATTAATTGCATAAATATATAAAGTTGGTAATTATACTTCCCTAGCCCTTCCCATCATGTATCCCCTGTATGTATATGTTGCGCCATATAATGCCAAGGGAATTGATATAGATATTCCTAATGGTCCTATGGTTATATATGTAATTATTGCTCCAAGTAGGTGAAGGATTCCCAAACCATATATTCCATATTTAATTGTTTTCTTTACTGGGTATGATGCATATAGGACTCTTCCTGTAGATGCTTCAACAATCCCAATATATTCTTTTTTCTGGTTTCTTAATTTATATTTAAAGAGCCATATTGGTAGATATATGGGATAATTCTCGGTTATCTCTTTATTATAGCTAATGTTCATAATTTCTATACAGTTTTTTGATATGTAGTTTCTTATTTTTCTCAATGCATTGGATTCTATTAGTGAATATATTTTTTCTTTTTTTAGGTTTATGGGTATTTCATATGGGTTAAAATCTGATACATCTATCCATTTGTATATAGCTTTATTCTCAAAAGGAATTTTTATGAGCTTTATGTCTTCATCTATGTATGTAAATAATTGTTTAATTTTTTTATCTTGCAGCTGATACTCGTTGAATAAAGGAATAGATATATATGTTATTCTATCGAATTCCTTACTTATTTCCTTCTCGTCAAAATATACATTTTTATATGCTTCTTCTCCAACTAAAATTCCTGATAGACTCAGTACTCTACCTGTGAAGTAAGCCTTTTTTATAGTGCAATCTGATATTCCTTTTATTCTAATTACAGAGTTATAATATGGTAAAAGTAATAGTCTACTCCATGTTATCGTAGCGTCAAAAAACATGCTTGGTGGTGAACCTAGATTTTTTTCTAACCATAATAATAGCGAGTCTAGGGCAAGACTTTTGCTCAATTTTATTGGGGATATATAAATTTCTTTCCTATAATTATCGGAGAAAAATTCTGTGACGGTACATTCGCTACATCTAATCATATATTTGTTAATTCTATTCATCGGTCCGCCACAGTATCTACATTTTGGTAGAGTGTTTGTCTCCTCCATTAATCGTACACCTCTTGGCTTGCAGTCGCTCTTATCAGGGTATAAGATCCGATGCCTCCCGCCGCCAAACCTATTATTATTGGAATTGGTCCAATATTTGTTGCATGAATATAGTTGGGGGTTAATATCGACACTATTGCTAGTACTCCATATGACAATATCGTATATATTAGCCTTTTACTCTTTGTTAGAGGTATTTCACAGCGGATTACTTTTCCCTGGACTGGGTCTAACACGCCTCTAAATCTTTTATTTTTATATAAATATGTAAATTCTATCACTGGATAATATATTAGGTCTATTTTATATGTCCTTAGTGAAGCTTCATAATTAAGTAATTCATCAACTTCTTCTTTCGCTTTTTCATATAGTATTTCCTCGAGTTTATCATCTAATCGGTTTTTGGCCTCTTCACTGGATATCTCTGGCAATGTTAATTCCCACCCCTTTTCAACTAGTTCACTAATTTCCGAGTATTTATTTATTATTAGGGAATTATCTAGGATCTCATCCAATGCTAATATATCCTCATTTAATCTACCTGGTGTTGACACCTTTTCATCTATGTCCAGGGTTTTATCAACTGGAATGTAGTATGTCTCTGTAACTACATGTGTCTCTTTCCCAGACTTTACTGTTTTTGTAACAGTATGTTTTCTATATCCTTCGTAATGGAAGGTTCCTTTTACGTTTCCCCTCCATATTGGGAGAGTGAATGGAATTAAGTTTTGGATACTGGCCTCTTCACCTACTTTATCTAAGAGGAATTTCCTTATTTTGGAGAATGATTCGTCTTTTGTAATCGCTTGAGGGCATCTTATCATATTCAGATATTTTTTTGGGATATTGAGTATAGGTGAGCCACAATACTTACATTTTGTTGCTATGATATCGCTTGAATAATCATCTTCGGCGCCGCAATTATTACATTTTAATTTGATGATCATTATAGACTCCCATATCTGTTTTATAGTTAATATAATTATGATTACTATTTAATGATTATTAGGATGTATGGTGTCAGTAGTTATGAGTGGTAGTGAAGAACTATCAACGTTTGAGAGGATAACTCTATTTATACCTGGTTTCAAGGGATATAAGGAGAAGGAACTGAGGAGAGAGTCCGACCGGCTTATTAGGGAGAAGATATTCAGTAACTTGGATGGTGCTGAGAGGTCTTTTAGGGAAGCCCTTACCTATCTTCCTAGGCCAATCTCGGAAGATATTATGACTTTGGTGGACATTATAATCTATAGGTTACAAGAGCTAAAGGATTCTGTAAAATTTGGAGAGTCTGGTTATTCTGGTTTCTTCGATGTAGAGAAAGTTAGGGAGGATGATTTGGAAAAGGTTTTGAAGAATGATCTGAAGTTATTGAGGGTGTCGGAGAAGGTGTTTAAGGATGTGCAAGAATTGTCTTCGAAGGGATTTAATGTACCAGATGCAAGGAATAGATTGATGATGATTATTGAGGCTCTTAAAGTTATAAGGGAGGCTTTAAGTGTTAGGCGTGATATATTGAAGGGTTATGATAAGTTTGTGAAGTAAGGGGTGGTGTATTGCTATGCCGATGGTTATTGAGTGGAAGGATCCGGGGGAGAATGAAATTGTTTATCGTTATCCTATTGAAGAAATTACATGGGGGAGTCAATTAATAGTCCATGAGTATGAAGCTGCTGTATTTTTCAGGGATGGCAAAGCATATGATGTTTTTGGTGCTGGTAGACATACAATAACTACTTTAAATCTACCCCTTTTAACGAGGGTTCTGTCAAAAATCGCTGGTTTTGATGAGGTTCCATTTAAAGCAACTGTTATATTTGTATCTTTGAAGCAGTTTGTTGGTAAGTTTGGTGCTAAGACGCAGACGACTGAATTAGCTCCATTGTATGTTAGGGGGGAATATTGGTTCAAGATATCTGACCCAGGCCTTTTTGTTAATAAGGTTGTAGGTGGAGGGAATGCCTATCTAACCAGTCAAGTTAATGATTATTTACGTGGATATTTTAATGAGAAGATTATCAGTGAGTTAAGTAAATATTCTTTGATTAACGTTTTTACTAGGCTGAGGGAAGTTAGCTTTATGACTAGAAATGCTTTATATGAAGCGTTTAAAGCACTAGGTATTGAGCTTGTAGATATTAAGTTTGATAGTGTAGATACTGATCCTGAATGGAGGGATAGAATCTTTTATCTAAGGGCAGGCGGTGTTTCAGGTGCTGAGATGCTTAAGATGGAGACTATTAAAGAAGCTTCTAAGTCTCTGGGTAAATCATCTGGTGCTGGTTTCGGAGCTGGTTTTGTTCTCATGTCGGGGTTGATGCAGCCGTCTACTGTGAGTCCTCAGCCATCAGCGATGATTATATGTCCCCAATGTAAGTCTCAGATACCGAGTAATGTGAACTTCTGTCCAGTATGTGGCTTCAATATTAAGCAATATCTTGCTTCTACTGGGTCTAGTGTAGTGACGTGCAGTAAATGTGGTGCAAAGGTGCCTGTAGACGCTAAGTTTTGCCCTAATTGTGGGAATAAGTTAAAATAATTACTTATAGATTTCTTTTTATCCATTCTATAATGAATGGCTCAGGGACTGCTCCTATAAAATGGTCAACTGGTCTACCTCCTCTAAACATAATCACTGTCGGTATACTCATTATGCCGAATTGAGATGCTGTTACTGGGTTCTCATCAACATTCATCTTGGCTAAATAGACTTGTCCGTCGAATTTCCTTACCGCTCTCTCAATAGCTGGGCTAAGTATTCGACATGGACCGCACCATGGCGCCCAGAAATCAACTACGACTGGTTTTTTATGAGATTTATTAATCACTTTTTCCTGGAAGTCTCTATCGGTGACATTGTATACTATCTCTTCAATTTCTTCACTGTGACTTGACTCCATTAAACTATTGAGTAGTTCACGGTATTTCTTGCCTAATAGCTTCTTAATTTCCTCGTCCTCCATTTTAATCACTATTTCTTTCTTTATATCTAACTTATTTATATATTTTGTTTACATTGTACACAGTATATAAAGAACATATCGATAATGTTAATTACTTATCTAAATTAATTATATGATTAACTATATATAGATTCTAGTATGTTCATGCTTCAAGGTTTTAAGATGATGGGGATGGAGGAGGCTATTCCGGCTATTAGGCTAGAGAATGTGTATAAGATTTATAGGATGGGCGACGGTTTAGAATTTAGGGCTTTGAATGGAATATCCCTTGATATTGATAGGGGGGATTATGTTGCGATTATGGGCCCCTCCGGCCACGGGAAAACCACCTTGTTGAACATGATTGGTTTATTGGATAGGCCTACTATGGGGAAGGTGTATATTGAGGGAATTGACACTTCTCTTTTAAGTGATGAGGAATTGTCTAGGCTTAGGAATAAGAAGCTAGGGTTTGTGTTCCAACAGTATAATTTGGTTAATCGTATGAGTGTGTTGGAAAATATAGAATTGCCTTTAGTTATTAGAGGTATACCTAGGAGTAGGAGGGTGAAAATGGTTATTGAGGCATTGGAGAAGATAGGTGGAGATAGAGAGTGGTTATATAAAAGGCCTACGCAGTTATCGGGTGGGCAGCAGCAGAGGGTTGCTATAGCTAGGGCTATAGTTGGGGACCCTGATATAATATTGGCCGATGAGCCTACTGGGAATCTTGATACTGCTTCCTCGAAAATTATAATGGAGACTTTTGAGCGATTGAATAAGATGGGTAAGACGATTGTAATGGTTACACATGCTCATGATATTGCCAATTGTGCAAAGAGGATATTATTGATTAGGGATGGTGTTATTAGGGGTGAGGTTAGGCCGGATAGGTCTAAATCTATTTTTAATTTAATTTAGGTGGGTGATTTCGATGGGGAGAAGGTTATTAATATTTGTTTTGTTTTGTTTGTTTTTGTATTTAGTTGTTCCTTTTTATGGAACTAATTCATATAAGGTATTTGGCTCTAGCTTTACATATGTTGATAGTTTTTGGGGGTCGGTTGATAATCCCCAAAGGGTTTATCCTGGAAGTAGAAATGTTGTTTTGATTATTGAGGTGCTTAATAATAATCCGTATCGAATTGAATCAATTTATGGTAATATATCGCTTCCGACTGGGATTACTAATATTTACGGAGATAATTACGCTGTCTCTACTGGATATGTATCGAATGGATCTTATACTAGAAATTATGTTAAGAGTGGTGAGGTCTTTAGGTTAAGATATGTTTTAAATATTTTGGATAACGTTTCTCCCGGTGTATATTATGCCTCTATTAATTTGACTTATACTTATATCAACTCAAGTGTTTTAGTGACTCAGTCTTATATTCTTAATGATGTGAAGATTGTTATTTCTGATTTTCCAAGTTTCAATTTTAACATTGTTGATTTGTTTTGGACGGCTGGTGATGAATTAGTGAATCCCACCTCCCCCTCTCGGGATTTAACGCTCCATATAAAGGTTAAGAATTTAGGTGATGAGTCTATTGATGGATTAACTGGTTATCTATTATTGAATCCTCCCTTCTATCCAAATAGGTTAAGTTATAATGTAGAGAATATTGCTCCTGGGGAGGTGTTTGAATTAGTATATTCAGGTGTAGATATTGATGCTGATTATCCTAGCATGAATTATTATGAGACTTTGAAGATGAATTTTACATTTACGGGGTATGGTGGAGCTAAGAAAGAGTATTCGAAGATATTGTCTGTGAGTATTCAGATTTATGATCCATATTATCCCTCAATACAGTTCTATGACTTCGGTTGGGTCGGTGTGGATAAAGTATATCCAGGTTCTAAAGGGGTATATGCAAGAATTACACTTATTAATTTGGGACGTTTTCAAGTAAGCAATATTCATGTTGAAGTATATTTGCCTAATTGTATTAAGACCCAGTTTGGTAGGAAAATTATAAATTCAACCGTTGGAGGCGTATATGGTTTTGGTGATTTTATAGATATTGATTTAGGGCCATTATATGTATCAGATTCTATTAATGGGGGTATATATAATGCTACTGTCATAGTTAGTGGAGTAGGTAATATAGGTTCATCTAGCATAATTGTTAGGCAGAATTTATCTATTCCAATAATTATAAATGAATATACGTCTGATTTTGATTTAATCGATTATGAATGGTTATATTCTGGTGGGGCGGCTTTACCAGTACCTGGTTCTAAGAATATTGTTTTGGCGGTAGATTTTTTGTATAAAGGGGAGGAGGATATATTTGGCTTGTCTCCATCAATAAATTCTTCGGATGGTTTTATACTTAAAGGTGTTAATATTGATCAAGAAAACATTGCACCTGGCACTAGGTTCAGAATTACATTCACATTTGACATTTCTCGAAATATTAGTCCTGGTAATTATATAATGAATCTTAGCTTAAGATATGTAGTCTCACCAAATAATATCAATTCTGTAAAATCATTCAGTACACGATTTGTTGTATATGTCCTCGATCCGACTTTGTTTGCTAGTAATGTGGAGTTGATAGAGTCTCATTGGGGATCGGGTGAACCAGTTAATGTATATCCGCTTTCTGAAAATAATGTATTATCAATAACTATTTTTAATGAGGGGCCTTACGATATTAATGGTGTTTATGCTTCTATTGCTCTACCAATGGGAATGTCTAGTAAGTCTCTTAATACAAGTATATCGCCTAATATACCTGTTGGGGCTTTTCAAACTGGTGTATTTTATATAGATATTGGCAATGTGGATCCAGGTAATTATATCGCTAGTCTAATTATTAGATTTAGTGTATCGATATATGGTGCTGAGTTAAACTTTAGTAGAGATATTGATATAAATCTGTATGTGTCACCTCCACCGCTTTCCTCATCCTATTTGGAATTAACTCAATATGAGTGGTTGAATGGTTATCCTGTGTATCCCGATACGGATAATGCGGTTCTAGTATTGACATTTGCTAGTTATGCTCCTTATCCCGTTAATTCATTGACATTTAGGTTGGTTGGAGATAGGGATGTAAAGTTTGTGGATGGAGTTAATTCTGTATATGTAGAGGGCCCGGTACCCTCCTATGGTTCTTTTTCCGTTAATATGCCTATTAATATTTCTTCATCGGCTCATCCGGGCTATCATAATATTACAATTGGAGTTACATATCTTCTAATGAGTGGTGGGGACGGTGTTAAAGTCACGGAGTATTTTAGCCTAAATGTATACATAGATGACTTAAGTGGCATAGATTATTTAGGGTATTTTTGGCAGGGGGAGTCTCCTGGACCAGGTGGATCAGCCACCCTAAACATAGTTTATCTGAATAACATATATGATAGTATGGATGGGGTCTACGCTACTCTTCGATTTCCTCCTGGATTTATGTCTCTGTATAGTAACTCAAGTACATTAAATATTACTCCATATATACTAACATCAGTCTCAGATATTAATCAACTGCTCAGTAATCCAGCGTTGTTATCTAATTTACCAGTAGGCCAAGGTAATGAGGTTTCAAAAGGTGATTATATTATATTCTCTGCTCCTGTTCGAATATTGAATTCGACAAAAGTAGGGGAATATATTCTAAATATTTCTCTCCATTTCATTGATGTATGGGGAGTGGAGAGGGTGATTAGAGACCTGGTTAATTTCTCTATATTTGGTAAGACGGGTTATATTGTGGTCAATGAATCAATGTCTAGAATTATTCTTGGTGAAAGAGTGTCGAATGTAAGTATAACTATCGAGAATCCCGGCTCAGGTGAGTTATATGATATATATGTTTCTATTTATAGTGTAAATCAGCTTGTTGCTTTCTCATCTTCCGTGAAGCATCTAGATTATCTTCCTCCTGGTGGTAAGGCGACTCTAACTTGGCGTGCTAGTATAAGTCCTGAGTCATCAATAGCCGGGGGAATACCTGCTATAGTGTATATTTTGTATACAGACCCGATTGGTAATAGAGCTAGCATAAATCAGACAGTGATATTATATATTGAGGGTATGCCTAAGCTTAAGTTGATAGACATTAGTATCTCTCCATCGCCGGCATATGTGAATGATACTGTATCTATTTCTGCTACTTTAGTTGATGTTGGTGATGCTACTGCTAAGAATGTGGAGGTTGAAGTTGTTGGTAATGGATTAGTCCTCGGTAGTGATAGTCATACTTTTTTGGGAGATATTGAGGAGGGATCCCAGATACCTTTCACCGTTTATTTTGGTGTGGGTAGTAAGGTAGGTGAAGTTAGTGGTATATTAAGGGTGCGGTATTTCAATGTGTTTAATGAGGAAATTGATCTTGAATATCCGTTTAGGGTATCTGTTATTGAGAGACCTGTTGAGGGCGGTGGAGGAGGTGGATTATTAGCTTATCTTTTTGAGGATATATGGAGGGTATATGCAATAGCAGTCACTGCCATATTTATAATAATTTCTTTGTACTTAATTTATCGTGTCTATGTCGTTAGTAAAAGGGTTTCCGGTGGAGTTCCTTGATATCCCCTGTAGATGTGCTGAGGTTTGCAGTCAGTATTTTGAGGGAAAGGCGTGTTAGGGCTATTTTAACTATAATCGGTATTGCCATCGGCCCTGCTGCTATGGTCGCTATCATAGGGACCGTCCAAGGCTATTCAAATGTTATTATTGGGCAATTATCTTCACTAGGTGAGAATACTATAGTTGTTTTCCCCTCTACATCTTACTCGATAAAAGAATCTGATATTAGTTATTTTAAAGGATTGAAGGGAGTGTCTTCGGTAGCGCCTTTTTATAATGTAAAAGGAGTTTTTAAACGTAGTGATGGTAAGGAGTTGGATGTGACTATATATGCTGTAGATATAGAGGAATTATTTAAAGTTATTTCTAGTTTGGCTATTAAGGAGGGTGAGATTCCGCCTAGGACTGCTTATACTACATGTCTAGTGGGTTATAAGATAGCTTATGATGACGGTAAGAAATTTGTTGATGTAGGCGGTGTGGTTAATGTTAGAACAGTTGTTCTCGAGGATGATAAGATTAAAACAAAGATATTGAATTTTAGGGTCTCTGGTGTATTGGAGGAATACGGTAATGCTTTAGTTATGAATCCTGATGCAACTATCTATCTTCCTCTACAGGCTGGTAGAACTGTCTTGGGTTTAAATCAATATTCTGGTGTTTTAATAACGGTTAAGTCCTCTGAATATATTGCTGAGGTTACAGATGAAATCAATAATAGATATCGTGAGCTGCTTCAAGTCGTTGCCTTTGAACGTATTGCTCATTCAGTTGGGTCTGTTATAAACACTCTTAACTTTCTATTATTTACTTTATCGATTAGTGCTTTTATTGTGGCTATCACGGGTATTATGGCTACTATGTTTACATCAGTTATAGAGAGGACTAGGGAGATTGGTGTGTTGAAGGCTATTGGTTATTCCAGTAAGCATATCTTGATTCTAATTCTGGCTGAATCTGTAGTGATGAGTGTTTTGGGAGGTTTAATTGGGATAGGCATAGGTACTGTAGGGGCATATATATTGGCTTCCCGTTCTTTTAGACTTGGGAATGTTGTTCTTTATGCTTCTCCAGATATTAGTCCATGGCTGATTGGTTTCTCCATCGGTATGGCGATTTTGGTTGGTGTGGCCGGAGGATTCATACCGGCATACCGGGCATCTAAAATAATGCCCGTGGAGGCTTTGAGATATGAATAGTTTACATATATATAGGTTAAATATTGTATTAATTCTATATTTATTTTAATCGTATACAATGTAATCTATATAGTATGATGCTGGATGATAAGGATAGGGAGATAATTAGATTACTGGAGGAGAATTCTAGATATTCTATTAGGGAGATAGCCAGTCGGGTGGGCCTTAGTCATATGGCAGTATATAAAAGAATTAAGAAGTTGGTCGATTTAGGTGTCATAAAAAAATTCTCTATTATAGTTGATCCATCGAATTTAGGTTATTCATGTGCTTATTATATTATGGTGAGGGTCAAGTCCGGGTATGACCCTATCACGGTGGGGGAGAAGATTAGGGGGATGGATGGTGTTTCGATGGTTAATGTCATAGCTAGTGAGTATGATTTACTGGTTCTTACTAGGTGTCTATCTAAGAGTGAAGCTTATGACGTTCTTAATAAGGTTAGAAGGATGGAGGAGGTTGAGAGAGCTTCACCGGTATATATAATTAAGACGTTGTGATACTTGGTTTCCATACTTTCTCTAGAGCGCTGATTATCGCTAGGCTTAATATGGTTCCAATTATGACTTGCATTATATTGAATGGAACTTCTGCCACTGCTCCAGGGCCATATATAAATTGTTCATATAAGAAATATCCTAAGACCATTTCTAGTCCCCCAGCCACTGTTGATATTGCATAAGCAGTGTATTTAGGTTGGAAGTATGAGACTCCTATAATTAGTAGGAATGTTAATATGGCTCCTATTATCCATATTGTTTGGTTAAGCGTGACATCTAGATTTAATGGTGTTATGATTCCTATTGTTATTTCAGCTTTACCCATGTAGAACATGTTTCCTAATATATATAGGATAGATGATAGTAGTGCTCCTATTGCTATGCCAGCTGCTTTACTATCACTTAGGAATCTTGCTATTAATATATATAGGTATCCCACTATTAGTCCTTCAGCTCCCTTAACGACTAATGTTATGGGGGCATAATGTGTGTAACCTAGGGCCACATCGCTTAAGGCTGATCCAACTCCTCCGGCTATGAGTCCTACATATGGCCCGCCTGTTAATGCGGCTATATAGACTCCTGTTTCACCGATATTGAAATATCCCTCTGTCTCCGGTATATATAGACTAAATATTACTGTAAATACGAATACTAGTGCTGTCATTATTGCGGTGTATGATAAGAATAGATTTGGATTCTTTTTTATTCTTTCTTTTAGACTCATCATGGGTAATTCACCATGTCATCCATGTTTCTATATAAATTTTGTGGTATCGTGATTAAAATTATTTAAGCTTTGTTTTTATCATATAATTTATTGGCCCCGCTACTCACGGGCCCTCGACTTGGGGGATATTCCCTTTAATGAGAGGGTCTCGGTCATGCGGGGCACAAATTTTTAAGTCGTTTTTGGGGGTTCTTAGAGTGGTTGATAGGGGGTTTTTAGTTAGAAAGGCTAGGGATGAGTTTGATGAATTAGTCAAGTTGGCGAGTGATTTAGTGAAGATTCCTAGTGTTAATCCACCTGGTGATATGAGTGACGTTGCTGGTTATGTAATGGATTTCTTCAATTCCATAGGTATAAATTATGAGGTGATTGAGCCTAAGAAAGGTGTAATTACTGTATATGCTTTTATTGGAGATGGTGCTGTTGATTTCCTCCATATGAATGGTCATGTGGATGTCGTTCCTCCTGGTGATCCCGGTAAATGGAGGTACGGCCCTTTCTCTGGTGTTGTTCGGGATGGTTTTCTGTATGGTAGGGGAGCCAGTGATATGAAGGGTGGAGTCGCTGTTATCCTTAAGGTTATAGAGATATTGGCACGATATTGGGAGAATATCCCATATAGAGTAGGTGTATCTGTGGTTCCTGATGAGGAGACTGGTAGTGATTTGGGTACCAAGTATTTGATTAATGAGTTAGGTGTGCATCCAAAATATGTATTGATTCCCGAGCCATCAACAATATATCGTGTTGAGATTGGGGAGAAGGGTATTTATCATTATAATTTGAGGGCGGAAGGTTATCCAGCTCATGCTAGTCTCTCTCCTCATGTGGGTGAAAATGCTATTATGAAGTTGTTTAAAGTTATTGATGAGATATATAAATTGACTGATATTGTAGTTGAGCCACCAAGTGATTTAGCTGAGATAGTTGATTTAAGTGGTGAGGCTGTAGCTAATAAATTCGGTAGAGAGTCTCTTAGGAATCTATATAAGACGTTGTCTTGTAATGTGGGTGTTATAAAGGGTGGTGATAAAGTAAATGTTGTAGCACCGTGGGCTGAGGCCGAGATGGATATGAGGATTCCGCCAGGGATGACTTTATCACAACTTAAGTCGCTATTGTCAGATATATTATCCAAATATGCAGGTGTGGAAATTACTTCTGAGAAAGGAATCGACCCGTCATATACCACTCCATCGAGTAAATTGGTGCATTCTATAATATCATCTGGGAAGGAAGTTGCTGGTATAGATATTAAACATCATTTAGTGGCTGGGGCTACTGATGCTAGACATTTTAGGAAGGTTGGGTCGGAAGCGATTATATATGGACCTGGAGATCCCTCCAATATACATAGCTATAATGAAAACATAAGTGTCGAGGATCTTAAGTCATCTTTATTGGTGTATGTAGATGCTGTTTATAATGTCTTGGCTCATTAAGTCATCGTTTGATGAATGGTTTAGTGGAGTATACTAAAAAATTTATAAATAATTGGTGGTGATTAGACTTCGAAAGTATAGCTTTCTCCCGGCTTTAGCACTATCACTTCAGTATCGGTTTTTTCCTCAACCTTCTTTTTGAATTCATATGGATCCGCTTCTATTAGTGGGAATGTGTTGTAATGCATCGGTATTACATACTTTGGTCTTATTAGTTCAACTGCTTTTACTGCTTCGGGAATACCCATTGTGAAGTGGCTCCCTATTGGTAGGAGGGCTAATCGAATATTATATAATTCTCCGAATAGTCTCATATCACTAAATACCCCAGTATCTCCTGGATGATAAACTGGGAAGTTTGGGAATTTAATAATGAAGCCTGTTGGTGAGCCATAGTCAGAACTATGGGTCGCTTGTACCATTGTTATGGGAATACTTAAATTATTCTTTTTATATGTCCATGTTCCACCTATGTTCATTCCAACACCCTCGTTTTTTCCACCACACTCCTTACTTATTTGATTAAATATTTCATATATCCCTATATACGTCGCTTTAGGGGCTCTGCTCAGCACTTCACATGCGTCGCCCATGTGATCGAAGTGTCCATGAGTTAATAGTAGGAGGTCTGTGTCACTCATCTTTTCCAACCACTTTTCTTTGGTGTCTCCAAGTGGTTGTAGGAATGGATCTACTACAATCTTTACGCTATTTGTTCCATCAATGTATTCTAGGATAAATCCAGAGTGTATAATCCATGTAACCTTTAGGTGACTCATAAACATCCACCCTTAATAAAATTCTTAGATTTATGGATTATAATTTAATATTTATTATTGGTGATTGCTTAAACTAATATTCCAATGCGTTATGTTAATATTTGTTCTGCTTGGTGAGTAGGTGTTATGGTTAGGGCTAAGGTTGAGGAGAGGTCGGCGGGAGCTGTTCTTTTCTATAACGATGGCGGTATTAGAAAATATTTGTTGCTCAAGCATAGGCGAGGGCATTGGGATCTCCCTAAGGGAAATATTGAGGCTGGGGAGGAGCCTGAATATACGGCGAAACGTGAATTGATTGAGGAGACTGGTATCAGTAATTTCCGTTTTTATGATGGGTTTAGAGAAGAGATTGAATATTATTATAAAAGGAGGGGAGGTATTTTGGTTCATAAGAAGGTTATTTTCTACTTAGCCGAGGCTTTATCCAATGATGTTAGGATTTCTAGGGAACATGTTGCTTATAAATGGGTTGATTTCGAGGCTGCATTGAAACTAGCCTCTTTCAACAATACTAGGAAATTAATTAGATTGGCTGAGGAGTTTCTGAGCCAGTTTAAGTGATATTTTATCATGTATCTATATTATCATATATTTATTAGTTAATTATTGCTATTAGTATTTAATTAGATAACATTGTTATATTGGTGGCTGATGCTCTATGGTATTAGTTGACCGTTATGGTAGGCCGGTTAGAGGCGCAAGAATCAGTCTGAATAGTTCGAATCTTTGTAATTTCGGTTGTGTTTTCTGCCATAAGGAGGGATTATCAGGTAACGATAGGAGTTTAATGACGGCAGAGGAGATTGGTCGGGTGGTTAGAATTCTACATAAGTTTGGTGTTAGGTATATTAAGTTGACTGGTGGTGAGCCATTACTTAGAAGTGATATAATTGATATACTTGATAATGTAAAGGGAGCGGGTATTGAAGAAATATCTATGACGACCAATGGTACTAGATTAGTTGAGTTGGCTGGTGATCTTAAGGAGCATGGTTTGGATAGGGTTAATATAAGTATTCATAGCTTGGATAGGGCTAGGTATCTATTGATTACTGGTGTGGATAAGAGGGATTATACTGTGAAGGCTATTGAGACTGCGGTTGAGGTTGGATTGAAGCCAGTTAAACTAAATATGGTTTTGCTTAGGGGTATTAATACAGATGAAGTAGATCGCTTAATTGAATTTAGTTATAGTTTGGGAGGGTATCCTAAGACTGTTGTTCAATTTATTGAGTTGCTGAATGTTAATACTCAGTTTTATAAGGCATATCATTATGATCTCAGGAAAGTCGAGTCAATTATTAGTGAAAAGGCTGTGAAGGTAAAGTATAGGAAGCTTCATAATAGGCCTGTCTATTTTTTGAGTAACGGTGTTGCCGTCGAGTTTGTTAAGCCCATGCATAATCATGCATTTTGTATGGGTAATGACCGTATAAGAATAACTTATGACGGTAAGTTTAAGCCCTGTTTGATGAGGACAGATAATTATGTTGATTTCTTAGGTTTAATGAGGAGTGGTGCAAGTGATAAGGAGATTGCTAGGGCATATTTTATGGCTATATTGAACAGAGAGCCATTCTATAAGGAGGATGTAGAGTCGGTGGAGTCGATACCTATAACTGATTCATGTGTAATCTAATTCCCTTCGCCTTCTTGTTCTAAGTAAGTTTTTAATTGTTTTTTATTTAGATGTATATTGTTAGGTGTCTTGATCTATGGGGTTGATCAGAGAGAGGGGATTTAAAGAGCTCGTGTTGGTTGACGATGCCTTAAGGATTATGCTGGATAATATATCTCCCGTGGATAATGAGACTGTTTCGGTGGATAATTCAGTGGGTAGGGTTCTATATAGTGATATAGTGGCTGGTGATGATGTGCCTCCCTTTGATAGGGCGGCTATGGATGGATATGCTGTTAGGAGTATCGATGTTTCAGGTGCATCTCCCAATAACCCGATTAGATTGAGGGTTGTAGGTAGCGCTACTACTTCTCAACCCTATATAGGAGTTGTCAATGAGTTTGAGGCTGTTAGAATAGATACTGGTGCTCAATTACCTAAGGGAGCTGATGCTGTGGTGTTGCTGGAGGATACGGAGTATAATAATGGATTCATCGATGTCTATAGGAGTGTATCTAAGTATTCCAATGTATCTGTTAAGGGGGAGGATATTAAAAAAGGTGAATTATTGTTTAGAAAAGGCCATTTTATACATCCAGTTGATGCTGCACTATTAAGAACTATCGGTATATCTGAGATTGAGGTGTATAGGCGAGTTAGGATTTCCTTAGCGTCTGTTGGGAGCGAGTTGGTTGATGTGTCTGAGGAGAGGAGGGAGGGGGGTATTTATGAGAGTAATAGGGTCTTGGTTATGGGGATGTTGTCTAGATGGCCCACAGAATTTGTTAGGAGCATTATTGTAGGTGATGATCTTAATGGTCTCAGCGAGTTTGTAGAATCATCATTGCTTGATAGTGATATTATTGTTACTACTGGTGGTACTTCATTAGGTAGGGGGGATTTGGTTACTGATTATATTAGTAGGAGGGGAAGTGTGTTATTGCATGGTGTTGCTTTACAACCCTCGAAACCAGTTCTTTTTGCGATTGTAGATGGAAAGCCTTTCATTGGTCTTCCCGGATATCCGGTAGCTGCCGCAATATCTACATATATTTTCTTGGTTCCAGTTATTCTTAAGATGGCTGGAGTTAAGGGTAATTTATATCCTAAAGTTGTTGAGGGTAGGTTGAGAAGAAGGGTGGCTTCCAAGCTGGGGACACTTCAGGTGGTTAGGTGTAAAGTTGTAAAGAAAGGTGATTCATATTTAATTGAGCCTATATATGCGTCGGGTGC
The DNA here is from genome assembly GCA_015523725.1 of Candidatus Geothermarchaeota archaeon. Classification (GTDB taxonomy): domain Archaea; phylum Thermoproteota; class Nitrososphaeria; order Geothermarchaeales; family JDFR-13; genus WAMZ01. The sequence continues at coordinate 4,886 of WAJV01000071.1, read as the reverse complement.
CGGTGTCCTGAGTAGTTTGGCTCGTGGGGATGGTTTTCTATTGATTCCTGAGAATGTTGAGGGATATGAGGAGGGGAGTCTAGTTAGGGTTTACTTGTACAGGGATGTGATTGAGGATGGGGAGGGTATTTAGGAACCTTGTTTCGATTGAGGATGCTCTTAGAATATTACGTGAGGTTGTTAGGCCTAGACCCTTAGGGACTGAGGAAGTGTCTTTGGAGGATTCGTTTGGAAGAGTGCTAGCTGAGGATGTCGTTGCTGATGTTGATGTTCCCCCGTATGATAGGTCGCTTAGAGATGGTTATGCCGTTAGGAGTATCGATGTTTCAGGTGCTAGGGAGGACTCACCTATTAGGTTGTCGGTGGTTGATAGGCTGGTGGCGGGTAGTGATAAGAGGGTATATATTAATGAGGGAGAAGCTGTTTATGTAGCGACTGGTTCCCCTATCCCTGGGGGGGCTGATGCGGTTGTTATGGAAGAATATACTGTGACAGGTGATGGGTTTATTGATGTATTTAAACAAGTTTCACCAGGAGATTGGATTCAGTATGCTGGTTCTGATGTTTCTATGGGCGAGACAGTGTTGAGGAAAGGTGTTTTGATTGGTGCTAGAGAAGTGGGTATTTTGGCTGCTATAGGTAGGTCTCGTATTAAGGTATATGTTAAGCCAAGGGTTGCGATATTAAGTACTGGTGATGAGTTAGTTAGGCCAGGTGAGAGTCTACCTTCAGGTAAAATATATGATGTTAATGCATATACAATCTCTTCTCTGGTTAAGCGGGATGGGGGGATTCCTTACTATTTGGGAATTGTGGGTGATGATGTTAATGATTTATATGGTAAGATTAGTAGGGCCGTTAAAGAGTATGATATTGTGATTACTAGTGGCTCTACAAGCGTCGGTGTAAGAGATAATTTATATAATGTTATTAATTCGTTTGAGTCAGTCAAATTCATTTTCCATGGTGTAGAGGTGAGTCCTGGGAAGCCTACTTTGGCTGCATTGGTTAATGGGAAGCTTTTTATTGGATTGCCTGGGTTTCCTGTTAGTTGCCTTATGATCTATAACTTACTTTTCTCTAATATTATTAGAGGTTTTTCTGGGTTACCATTATTATCTGCTAACACTATTGACGCAGTTTCTGGTGAGGTTGTCCGCGGGAGGTTGGGTGTTAGGAGGCTTGAGGCAGTCTTCTTAAGGAGGTTGGGGGATAAATTATATTTCTATCCTGTCTATCTATCTAGTGGAGCCATATCTACACTTTATTTAGCAGATGGTTATGTTGAGATTGGTGAGAGGGAGAATTTCATTGATAGGGGTGAGGTTAGAAAGATTTATCTATTTGAGGAAACTTTTTCACCAGCAGATTTAGTTATTATATCGAGTCATAGTATTGCATTGGATCGTTTAGTGAATGCTTTTCTGGATCTGAATGATTTGAGTGGAGTTAAAGTTGTATACTCTGGCTCTTTTGGTGGGTTGAAGGCGATTGAGGAGGGTTATAATGATTTTGCTGGTATACATATACTTGACTATAAGAGTGGTGAATATAATTTGCCGATTATTAAGGAGAGAAGAGTTAAGGATGTGCTGTTGCTTAGGGGTTTCATGAGGGAGTTTGGGCTCGTTGTTGCTAGGGGGAATCCAAAGAATATTAAGGGTTTGGATGATATAGTAAATAAGGGTGTTAGGTTTATTAACAGAGTAAAAGGTAGTGGGACTAGGGTTTTCCTAGATATTTGGCTTAAGAAGTATTCATTTGAGAATAATTTGGAGTTTAATGATGTGGCTAGGAGAATTATAGGGTATCATACTCAGGCTAAGACACATACTTCGGTAGTATATCATGTTGAGAGTGGTAAGGCTGATGTAGGTATCGCTTCTAGATCATCTGTATTTGGGAGGAGGGTGGATTTTATACCGATTGGGTGGGAGTATTATGATTTCTTGATTAATAAGAGGAGTTTAAGATTGTCTTCTTCATTGAAGGATTTGATTGAGTTTTTATCTAGTGATGAGGCAAAGATGTTGTTAAAATCTATTCCAGGCATTAAGATCCCGGACAGATATTTAGAGATACTATTTGAAGCTTAGATATTCAGATTTTTATCTTTGCTTTACTGATGTTATGGGTTAAATCGATTACTCCATTTACCCTCTTTAATTTTATTGGTTTATTCGATAGTGTTATATATGTCCATATGCCACCGAACGAGGGAATATATCTACCGTATATTTTGTAGTGTTTATATGCCATTTCAGCATCTTTTAAGAATTTCTCGATTATATTTATATCAACTGGGTATAGGCCTAGGAAGTAGACTATTCTTCCATCCTTTTTTAATATCTTACTCAATAGATTCATGAATTTTTTTTGGTAGAAGCGATTGACTTGGTTATCCTCTTCCCTAATATCTGTAAGGTCTACGAGAATATAGTCGTATTTTTCATGTGTATTCTCAACATATTTCCATGCGTCTGAATTTATAAGCTTTACGTTTTTTCTTGTGAATATGCCTTTAGGCACCTCTGGTAAATATTTCTCTATTATTTCAGTTACCATGGGGTCTATATCAACGATGGTTATATGAGTATCTGGATTTATTTTTATTAGTTCTCTAGCCGCCCCTCCGTCACCACCTCCAAGGATCAATATATTTCTAAATGTTTTTTTATAGGATGGTTTTACTAGGGCTTCATGATATAATTGTTCATCATACTCTGTTAACTGAATTATTCCGTCTAACACTAGTGTTTTTCCGAAGGGTGTCTTAACCACTTTAATTTCTTGATAATTTGATTTAATTTTTATAATTTCTTCTATGATTGGTGTGGCGACATAACTATATCCATATGGTCCTTTTACAAATTTTTCTATTATATATTTTTCACTTCTCAATTTTTGCCTCCTCTGGTATGTATATGTATCCCCTGGATCTAATGCTTTTCCTTAGTCTCTTGGGTTTCATGCCAGTGATTATTATTTTTGCAGCTCTTTTAGCTTTTTCCCATTCGTCACATGCGTAGATATCTATTGTCGCATGTTTATATTCTGGCCAAGTATGTATAGATATATGACTGGCCTCTAATAATGTTACGGCGGTAAAGCCCATTGGTTGAAATTTATGGTATAAGGTTCCGAAGGATTTTAATCCACTTTCTGAAATGGCTTTAGAAATTAGTCTATTGAGGAATATAGGATTATCTAATTTTTTGGGGTCTACGCCATATAAATCCAACATTATGTGAATACCTTTTTTCCTCCTCATTTTTCCTCATATTTTCAGCGGGCTTATATAATTGGAAACCCGCTCCCCAAAATATTCTACTCTATATTATTGAGTAAGTTTTATAAATAAATGTTTATACATTCTCTAGATTCATCTGTTTTTTATGAAGTTGGATGCGAGGAAATTAGGGTCTCTAATAATTCTCCTCCTTTTCTCTGTATCTGTAGCAGCTCTAATAATTACCCAATTGTTTCAGCAGTTTAGTGTATCTACCAAGTCTCTAGGTGAATTTGAGGTAATGGATATAGATACGGGGGAAAAATATCATTTATATAATTTTAAGTCCACTAAACTGCTACTCATTGTTTATAATGGTGTGGTGGGCGGGGAGTTTGATAAGTTAGCTGGCATGTTGAATGATTTAGGCGGATTCTTTAGCTTTAAGGGGTATAGAGTTTTGATCATATTGTCGGGAGATGACTTAAAGGCTTTTAAGGAATATTTAGTTAGTAATTATCCACTATTGTTTAATAAATATAGGTGGCTATTCGATAAAGATGGTTTAATATCGAGTAGATTGGGGCATGATACTGGCAGGGCTAGGATCTTTGTAGTTGATTCTAACTGGAATTCTAGGTTTATCGGTGATACTTCTCTTTCGAGTGCAATAATTATGAGTAGATTGGAGAGATGAATTGCCTATTTACTCTTTAATTTATTGATCTCTTGGTCAACTTTTTTGATTAATTTGCTTAGTTTGTTTTTCCTAGCTTGAACTTTTCTCTTTCTCAATTCTTTATAGGCTGGTCTTCCCCAAATCACTATATTTTTGTCATATTTCTTCGGGATTTTATGGTTTTTTAGTATTAGTTCAGGATAGAGTATATAATAGTTTCTGTTTTTTGATTTTGTGCTTATTATTCTGGCGACTACTAACATGCCTGGTTTCAATTCTCTTGTTAGTGGTGCTTTTTTATGGAATATTCCGATAACTCCATCTTTATCATATGTAACTACTTCACCAACCTCCTTTCTCTTTGACTTTTTAGTGTATACTAGTACATATCTTGGCATTTCAAGTATATTAAATGAATTTTCTTAGAGATATATTTTACTTTTCTTGTTTATTAGTAGTACATAGGCTTTTAGATAATCTAATTGTGGATGATATGGTTTTATCGGATGATCGGGGGATGCCTTTCTTACTCCTCCCAGTATCCAGAATGTATCTACATATTGTCTTAGACTCGGTAAAATTATTTTATTTAAGAGCGTTTTACTATTTATGAAATAACTGCAGCTACTTATGAATAGGACTTTTCCCGTGGTCTTTTCAATCACTTTCCTTAATATGCTTGTATATTTTCTAATGCCTTGATTCATTTTTGTCTTCATTGGAGCGAATGCTGGGGGATCTATTATTATCAAATCAGCTTTATGTTCTTCTTTTAATACTTTTTCAACCTTATCATTTATGGGATGGGCTTTCTCCACAAGATTATTTAGTCGTATGTTTCTTAATAGATTCTCGAAAGCAGCTTTGTCTTCTTCAACAAAGTATCCCTTCTCGGTTTTGCTAAGTAGTTGATGTATCCCAAATGCTCCAGTGTAGGAATATAGATCTAAAAAACTCTTTGATTTGTATATATAGGGT
>WAJV01000070.1 GCA_015523725.1 Candidatus Geothermarchaeota archaeon | reverse complement strand
TTGTTCCTTGGGATATCTCTGCTTGATATGGAGTATAACTAGTTAAGAATTCACTTCTGCTTGTTATATAATTAATTATTGGAGGAAGGTAGATAGGCCAGACTCCCCCTCCCAAATAGATCCTTTCTGGACTGAATTTAATATCCTTGCTTAATTTTTTCTTTACGTAGCTTAGTAAATACTTCTCAGGAATTTCTGGTATGTTGAATGTTCCTTTATATAGTATCTCCTTAGGAAATATTTCTTTAATTAATTCTTCAATACTTTTATATCCTAGGTAGTTAAGCATCTCATTAGGGATTTTCGATGAGTCATTTAACTCCAATTTAATCACCTTTGATTGACTACTTATCTGGTTTAAATGGCTTGGTAAACATAATTAAAAATAATTTTTATATTCAACATTAATATTCATATCATACTATATATCGTGATTATTTGGTGGTGAAGAATAGGTTGAGAAATAAATTTATTCCGATGTTTATCTTAGTATCGTTAATTATCTTAATTACCGGGTTTCATGTAAACGCTGAACCCATGCTAAACATTAAACAGACTATTAATATTGAGAAGAATGGTGGTAATTTGTATATTATGTATAAAATTGATATTGTGGGTGGTAAGCCCAATAATTTAGAAATATATTTGCCAAATACATTTGTGTCAAAGGGGAAATATATTTATCTTGAGGCGTATCAAACTAAGGGGAGTCCAATCCCGGTTTCATTAGATCGGAATAATTTATCAACAACAATTAGTATTGATACATCTGGTTTAGTGGAGGAAGAAGGCAAGTATCCCTTGACTGTTATAATTTATATTCCATCATTCATCTATCAAAATCTATCGATGCAATATAAACTCAAGTTGATTAATTATCCGGGAACGAGTGTCCCGATTAACCATACAGAGTTGGAGGTGAATCTTCCTCTGGACACTAAGCCAGATAATAGTCCCCCTAACACAGATATAGTTAAGGTATCGCCCGAGGGGGCGCCACAAGACCAATATAAGATTGAGGGTGTTTTCGATAGTGAAGATATAGAATTAGATGAAAATGGTTTGCCGAATGTATATGAGATAACTATTAGGCCGACTAAGACAACCACGCCACCGATCATTCTCTTGGAGGGAAACGCTTCTCTAACGGTTAAAATTTATTCTGACGGCTCTGTAGAGTATAGTTTTCTATATACTTTATTCAATTTTGGCAGGGATCCACTGGCTCCACCTACCAACATAGAGTTTAAAGATCTTCCAAGTAGTGTTGAGACAGATGCATTAACTACTTTGAATCGCAGTTTGGAAGTTACGAAATTGGGTGATATGGTTAGAGTTGCTCTACCCTATGTTACTAAATCACATGAATATCTTCAAGTTAAGCTTAAATACATGGTTAATTCGGGGGCTGAGGTCGGTGGCTTATTGGGGGACTCAATAAAGTATAATATATCTTTCTATCTTCCTGTTGAATATTTCATTAAGGATATGGTTATCAGAGTATATGATCCTACCTCAAAATTAATCTATAGTAACGTGGAGCATAACCTCACTAAATTCAGCACTATATCATTGAAGGGGGTAGTTAGGAATAATGTTTTAATGGTTTTAGGTCAGAATCCATCGGTTGGAATACCAATATTTATAATTGCTTTATTTGGGGTCACGTATTCACTTTACAATTTCTTTGGATTCTATGCTAGGGGTAGATTACCTCCAGAGTTAAGTAGCTATTTGGATAAAGTGTCTAGGTTTGTAAAAACGATGAATCAATTGATAGAGCTTGAGGATAAGTATTTGTCTAGGGAGATTAGGAGCAAGGAATATGTGTCTAGGAGAAATAACTTATTGAGGAGGCTTAAATCTGAGTTGAGGGAGGCGGAGGAGAGTAGGAATATATTAAGGAGGATTGGTGAGGGTAATGCAGTGATTGAGAATGAGGTTAAATTGGTTGATGAGATTATAGATAAGTGGAAGGAGTTGAGGAGGCTTGAGAATGAATTTAGGAATAGGAAGCTTAATCCACAGGAATATAGTGAGGAGAGGAGGAAACTATTACTCGACTTCAAGAGTCTAATATCTAAATTGAGCATTTAATATTAAAAATTTAAATTTTTACTATGAATTGAATGAATAATGGAAGCCCCGTCGTCTAGCGGCCAAGGATACCGGCCTTTGGAGCCTCTTTGTGGAGATAGCCGGTGACCCCGGTTCGAATCCGGGCGGGGCTACCTAGAACCCTTATTTATTGTTTTTATTGTATATGTTATAAGATAGACTTTTTGTATAAAGCTTTATATTTAAGTAGTGTTTAAAATGCTAATGGATAGGTAAAAATTTATATTATTCCTTATGGGTATATTGGTGGAGAAGGGTTTATGGGTGTGGCTAAATTAGTTCTATTAGGGTGGTTATACTGAAGAAGAAATCGTCTAAATCAAATGAGGATAAAGATTTTAATGAGATACTGTTGAAGCATAGATTGGTGCCTGAACATATTATCCTTAGTGATGAGGAGAAGAAAGAGGTTATAAAGAAGTATGCCGGTGGGGACCCATATAAACTTCCTTATATATTGGCTAGTGATCCTGTAGTTAAGGCTATTGGTGCTAAGCCGGGTGATGTCCTTAAAATTATTAGGAAGAGTCCTACCTCTGGAATAGCTGTTTATTATCGTTTGGTGGTGAAGTAGGATGGTAAGGGTAATTGATGTAGATAAATATTTGGTTAGTAAGAGTGTTGATTATGATACATGGCCTGTGGTTAAGGCTATGATAGATGAATTTGGTTTGTCTAAACAGCATATAGATTCCTATAATGAATTTATTGAGAAGGGTTTGAAAGAGATTGTCCAGGAGAACAATACAATTAGGATATTGACACCTAATGGAGAGGTTATATATGAATTTGTGGATGTTTGGGTTGATAAGCCTCAGGCTACTGAGGTAGATGGCTCAACTTTCGATGAATCTAGGGGATATACTCCAGCTGTGTGTAGGCTCAGGGGTTATACATATATGGCTCCTATTATGGCTAGGGTAAGGGTGCGTCGTGGCGATATTGTTGAGGAGGAGCCGAGGCCCATTGAGCTCGGTAGAATACCTGTAATGGTTAAGTCTAGGATATGTGTCTTATATGGTAAATCTAGAGATGAATTAATAGCTATGGGTGAGGACCCTGATGATCCTGGTGGATATTTTATCATTAATGGTAGTGAGAGGGCTATAGTTGCTTTAGAAGATTTGGCCTCAAATAACATTATTACCCAGAAGGAGACGGTTTCTGGAACTGAGGTATATACATCAATGATATTGTCGGTTAAGGGCTCGTTGAGGAATCACGTTACCGTTACTCTGAAGAAGAATAATATTTTGGTTAAGATTCCTTTCTTAATAGCCGATATTCCTTTCCCAATTGTTATGAAGGCTTTGGGGATAGTTGGTGATGAAGATATTGCTAAGGCTGTCTCTAGGAATCCCGATATAATTGAGGAGTTAGCTCCCGTATTGGAGAAATATTCAACTATTTCAACGCAGGAGGAGGCTTTAATATATATCGGTAACAGGACACAGATTTATCAGCAGCCTCTTGATAGGAGGGTTAATAGAGCGAAACATATTTTAGATAAGTATCTTTTCCCACATGTGGGTATTGGACCTCAATATAGGATTAAGAAGGCTTACTTATTGGCTGAGATGGTTAGGAGAGCTATCGAGTTAAAATTAGGTTGGAGAAAGCCGGATGATAGGGATCATTATGCAAATAAGCGCTTGAGGTTAGCTGGGCCTCTATTGGGCCAAATATTTTCTAAAGCATTTAAATCGTTATTAAAAGATCTTCAATATAATCTAACGAAGAACTATATTTATTCACAGAAAGTATCTTTATCATACTTCGTCAGATCTAGTAAAATTACTAGGCGATTTAGTTATGCCCTTGCCACTGGGACATGGACACAGAGAACTACTGGGGTAACTCAGATGCTTGATAGGACAAATTATTTATCGTCATTAAGTCATTTGAGGCGTGTTCAGTCTCCTTTGAGTAGGAGCCGCCCCCAGTTCGAAGCTAGGGAGGTGCATGCATCCCATTTAGGAAGAATATGTCCAGTTGAGAGCCCTGAGGGCCAGAATATTGGTTTGGTAAAGAATCTGGCTCTCTCTGCTGTTGTGTCTAATGAGTATCCTGCTGAGATACTTAGAACGATTATGTTTAAGGAGGGTTTGATTCCGGTGGAGAACGCCTCCGATGAGGCTTGGGAAAGTTATGCTAGGGTCTTTTTGAACGGTGAGTTCGTTGGATTTGCATCTGATCCAGTTAAATTTGCAGAGGTTATTAGAGGGTATAGGAGGAGGGGTGAGATAGCTCCCACTGTTAGCGTTACTGTTAGGAATGTAGGTGATAGTAGGCTTGTTCCAGAAGTGTATATTGACTCCAGTGCAGCTAGGGTTATGAGGCCATTAATTAGAGTGGTTAATGGTAAGCCACTGTTAACCAAGGAGCATATTAAGCTTATAAGGGAAGGGAAGCTTAAGTTTAGGGATTTACTTAAAATGGGTATTATTGAATTAATTGATGCTAATGAAGAGTTTAATGTATTAAGTGCATTCTTTGTGAATGAGCTGACGGAGAGACATACTCATCTAGAACTCTCTCCCTATACATTCTTCGGTATAACGGCTTCATTTATTCCATACGCGGAGCATAATCAGTCTCCTAGGAATTCTTATGAGGCGGCGATGGCTAAGCAAGCATTAGGCGTTCCATATAAGAATTTTAGGTTTAGGATGGATACTAGAGCACATCTCCTAGAATATCCTCAGATACCTATTGTTCAGACACGTCTCTCGAATATAATTGGGTTGAATAAGGCTCCTATAGGCCAGAATCTCGTTGTAGCCATATTATCTTATGAGAGTTATAATATGGAGGATGCTGTGGTTATTAATAGGGCCGCTGTTGATCGTGGTTTATTGAGGTCATTTTTCTATAAATCCTATGAATCATCGGCTAAGATACATTCTGGAGGTGTTCATGATAGGTTTGAGATTCCGGATCCCTCTGTTAAGAATTATATTGGTGAGGATGCTTATAGGGCGCTTGAGGAGGATGGTTTGCCTTATTTAGAGGCTGAATTGAGCCATGGAGACGCAGTTATAGGTAAAACTGGACCCCCTAGATTCCTGGGTGAATATAGGGAGTCTAGATTTATAGAGGTTAGGCGGGATTATTCAAAAACCTTGGACCAATTTACTGGTAAGGTGGATAAAGTAGTTTTAACTATAAATAGTGATGGTGAATTAACGGCTATAGTTAGGGTTAGGGAGCATAGGATCCCTGAATTGGGTGATAAGGTTGCTTCACGTCATGGTCAGAAGGGTGTAATTGGTTTGTTGGCTGACCCGGAGGATATGCCATATACTGCTGATGGAATAATTCCCGATTTACTTATTAATCCGCATGCCTTCCCATCTAGGATGACTGTTGGGCAATTCCTTGAGTCAATAGCTGGTAAATATGGTGCGATGGCGGGTAGATTTGTTGACGGGTCTCCATTTGTATCCCATAATTATGAGGATTTGGCGGAATTGCTTAAGAGCGTGGGTTTTGAACCGATGGGTACTGAAGTAATGTATGATGGTAGAACTGGTAGGAAGTTTAAGGCTGAGATATTCATAGGTATTGTTTATTACCAGAAGCTTCATCACATGGTTGCTGATAAGATGCATGCTAGGGCTCATGGTCCTGTACAGATACTGACTCGTCAGCCGACTGAGGGTAGGTCTAGGGATGGTGGTTTAAGGATTGGTGATATGGAGAAGGATGTATTTGTTGCTTATGGCGCGTCATCAATTATTAAGGAGAGGCTCCTCGATGCATCTGATAAGACTACTATATTTGTGTGTGAACGGTGTGGTCTTGAGGGTTATTATGATAGTAGGGAGAGGAAGCTGGTATGTCCCGTCCATGGAGATAATGCAAATGTTATCCCAGTTAATGTGGCATACGCCTTTAAGGTTTTATTGGATGAGTTGAAGAGTATGGGTATTTACCCGAGGTTAAGGGTTAAGGAGGTGGTGTGAGTATGTCGCTTAGGATATCTAGCGAGCTTAGAATGTTGATGGAGGAGGCTAAGAAATATAAGATAGATAGTATTGAATTTGGGATTTTATCTCCTCAAATGATTAGAAATATGTCTGTAGTCGAGGTGACTAGTGATACTTATTTAGATGAAGTTGGTAATCCTGTTGCTAATGGTATTTTAGACCCTAGATTTGGATCCCCTGATCCAGGTAGTTACTGCCCGATTTGTGGGAATCCTAGGGACTATTGTCCAGGGCATTTTGGGCATATTGAGTTAGCTATGCCTGTTGTTAATGTGTTATTTGCTGGATACATATATAATATACTTAGGGGTGCTTGTCATAACTGTGGGAGGATTAAGCTTCCAGATGAGAAAGTAGAGGTTTATAGGAAGAGGGCTAAGTTCCTCAAGAATAAGATGCCTGATAGGTATAAGAAGTTTATTAAGAAGGTTATTAAGGAGGCATATTCTTCACCTGTATGTCCACATTGTGGTAAGGAGAATGTTAAGATAAAGTGGGAAAAGCCGTATAAATATTATAAGGAGGAGGAAGGCACTAAGATAGAGTTGCCTCCGAATGAGATTCGTGATATTCTTGAGAGGATACCTGATGAAGACCTGGTTCTATATGGTCTTAATCCTGAGGCAACTAGGCCCGAATGGCTTATAATGACTGTACTACCGGTTCCACCTCTAACTATTAGGCCATATATTCAGTTGGAGACTGGTGAACGTAGTGAGGATGATCTGACTCATAAATTGGCTGATATAGTTAAGATAAATTCTAAGATTCGTAGAGATAAGGCAGCTGGCTCGGTGGCAATGGCTATCAAGAATGATTATGATGCATTACAGATGCATGTTGCAACTTATATGAATAATGAATTGCCTGGTATACCTCCCTCCACGCATAGAGGAGCACGTAGGCTTAAGACTCTTGCCCAGAGACTCTCAGGTAAGGAGGGGAGATTTAGAAATAATTTAATTGGGAAGAGGGTTGATTACTCCGCTAGGACGGTTATATCACCTGATTCCAATCTAAATATTAATGAGGTCGGTGTTCCAGTTGATGTTGCTAAGAAGTTGACTGTTAAGGTGTTGGTTACTCCATATAATATAGAGAAGTTGAGGAAATATGTGTTGAATGGTCCTGATGTTCATCCTGGAGCCAATTATGTTATCAAGACTAGTAAGGGAGGTGCAAGGCTTTTCCTGAAATATGCGGATAGAGAGTTTGTTGCCAATAATCTTGAGATTGGAGATATAGTGGAGAGACATCTAGATAATGGAGATATTGTATTATTCAATAGGCAACCATCTCTTCATAGAATGTCTATAATGGCTCATAAGGCTAGGGTGTTGCCTTATCGGACTTTTAGGTTACATCTTGCTGTATGTCCACCTTATAATGCTGATTTCGATGGCGACGAGATGAATATGCATGCTCTGCAGAATGATGAGGCTGCTGCTGAGGCTTATACGCTCATGCTGGTTCAAAACCAAATTATTAGTCCTAGGTATGGGGCACCTATTATTGGTTTTGGTAAAGATCATATTACCTCCGCGTTTCTCCTTACTGGATATGAGAAGAATATTCCGAGGGATGAGTTCTATAATTTTGTGGCTCTATTTGATAAAATCGATAAATATAGGTTGTTGTTGGAGCTGAGTTCAGGGAAGAGGGATGGAAAGGATTTGTTTAGCCTATTAATTCCGGATACCTTCACCTATTCATTGAGGTCTAGAACTGATGAGGAAGTGATTATTAAGCAGGGTAGGTTAATCAAGGGAGTTATCGATAAAAACTCGATTGGTGCGGAGGAGGTTGATACTGTTCTCCATCGGCTGGTTAGGGAGTATGGGAATGAGTTTGGAGGGTTCTTCATTACAAACCTCAGCAGGATTTTAGATAATTATTTAGCTAGGAGAGGCTTCTCAATAGGGATCGAGGATCTTAAACTTCCTAAGGAAGTATTGGATGAGATTAAGGAGGTTGAGGCAGAGGCTGTTAAACAAGTGGATGAAGTGATTGATAAGTATAGGCGTGGTGAATTGGAGTTAATTAAGGGTTTATCGGCTGAGGAGAGTCTTGAGCAACGGATACATGAGATTTTGGCTCAGGCTAGGACTAAGGCTGGTGAACTCGCCCTCAAAGCCTTGAGTAAAGATAATCCATTATACATAATGACGACTAGCGGTGCTAGGGGACAAGAGATTAATGTGGCTCAGTTGACGGCTATGCTGGGTCAGCAGACTATTCGGGGTAAAAGGATTATGAGGGGGTATGGAGATAGAACTTTATCAACTTTTGAGGAGGGTGATATCGGCGCAAAGGCCCGTGGATTTGTAATTAGTAGTTTCTATAGTGGTCTTCATCCAGTGGAGTTCTTCTTCCATAGTATGGGTGGTAGGGAGGGATTGATGGATACAGCGGTCAAGACTCAGCAAAGTGGATATCTATATAGAAGGCTTGTATATTCATTGGATCATTTGAGGGTAGACCATGATTTCGTTGTTAGGACTTCTGATGGTAAGGTCGTCCAATTTGTATATGGTGAGGATGCGGTTAGCCCCGATAGAAGTGATCATGGAAAGCCTGTTAATGTTGAGAGGCTTGTTGAGTCCATAAAATTATTATATCCGGGTGGTGAACCAGCTGATACTAAATATATAGATAAGTTATTGAATAAGGTTAAGGACGAGATTCCATTGACTCTATATAATGAGTTGCGTAAAACATTGGTTGATAAAAAGGCTAATAGGAAGGTTGTGAGGGAGTCGATTAGACAGGCTGTGATTAACTTTAGGAAGGCGAAGGTGGATCCAGGTGCTGCCGTGGGCGTGATCGCGGCTCAATCCATAGGTGAACCAGGTACCCAGATGACTTTAAGGACGTTCCATTATGCCGGTGTCAAGGAGAAAGACGTCACAATTGGTTTACCACGTATCATTGAGATTGTAGATGCTAGGAGAACTCCCTCAACTCCTAGGATGACTATTTATTTGAAGGAGGGTTATAGGGATTCTCAGGAGATGGCTGAGAAAGTGGCTAATAGGATTAAGGCCACGTTTTTAAGCGACGTAGTAACTGAGTCTACTATAGATATAATAAATAAGTCTATAATCTTTAGATTGGATCTTAGTGAATTGGATAAATTGGGGTTAACGCCTAATGACATTAAGAAAATATTTAGTAGACGTTATTCATGTGATGTTGAGGAGGATCTATTAATAATTAGGTTGCCTAACAAGGATTTGGAGGGTCTCAAGAAGGCGATGAATAGGTTTTTGAAGAGGCATATAGCTGGTGTACCTGGTATTGTTAGGGTTACTTTGGAGAAGGTTTATAATGAGGAGTTGGGTGGTGAGGAGTGGATTATATACACTGCTGGCTCCAGTTTGAAGGATGTTCTGATGGTTGAGGGTGTTGATCCTACTAGAACCACGACTAATGATATAATGGAGATTTATAGAACATTGGGTATTGAGGCTGCTAGGCAGGCTATTATTGAGGAGATTAAGGACGTTTTGGAGGAACAGGGTCTTGATGTAGATTATAGACATGTAATGCTTGTAGCCGATATGATGACTAGGGATGGTGTGGTTAAACAGGCTGGGAGATATGGTATAGTTGCGGTTAGGGATAGTGTTTTAGCTAAAGCAGCCTTTGAGATAACTGTTCCAGTTTTGGTTGAGGCAGCTGTGGGTGGTGAGAAAGATTATTTAAGGGGTCCAACTGAAAACATAATTGTAGGTACTAGGATTCCATCTGGAACTGGGTCGGTGGAGATTTATATGAGTGTCGGTGGTAGCAATGAGGGTGGAAATAGCGAGGAAAGTGGAGAATAATTTATCTATAATTGCTAGGAGCGGTAAAATAATGTATGGCTCTACTTATGTACTTTGGTCTCTGGAGAATATTCCGGATAAGGTTAAGGCGGTAGTTGTATCGAGGAATCCCCCTCCCAATTTTCTACAGAGACTTAATGATATAATTAATAAAAAAGGGTTGAAGATACCAATTATATTTTCTAGGAGGTCTAATATGGAGTTGGCTGATTTATGTGGGAGGCCGCATCCAGTGTCTGCTCTATCCATTTTGGATCTTGGAAATGCTGCTATTAGAGAGGAGGAATTATATGAGTAATGGAATGAGGCTGAATAATACAGAGTTATCGTTGATGAGTCTGTTTGAGAGTCTTACTGATGTATTCCCGATGGCATGCAGGGTATCTGGGGATAATGTCTTTTTTGTGGTCGATAAAAAGGATTATTTTAAGTTGGTTGTTAACTCTATGAAGATGCTTGGTATAAGGCATAATGGTATAAGTACGAGGAGGGTTATTGCTAACTTGGCGCAGGAGCTTAGTGGATACATTGGTAAGAGGGTCCATATTTCATTTTATGATGGTGTATTGGAAAATTTTATTAGGAGTTTCTTTAACTTATCCCGCGGTGATGTGGTGCAGGTGAAGAATCTGAAGGATGGCTCTAGGTTCGTGGTTATAGTTGTTTCTCCTAGTAAGAGGGGTATAATAATAGGTAGGAATGGTGTTAGGGCTAGAATAGGTAGGGAATTGGCTAAGAATTTATTCAATGTTAAAAGTATACTTATCAAGTAATTGATTTAGATTTAAAATTTATATAAATGACTTAGTTTCTACTAATTAGGTTTATTGTAGCGAGATTTATTTTAGATAATAAGGTTTAAGAGGGATTTGTTATGGGTAGGAAGAGTCCACGTGGATTATTTGCAGCTAGACAGCTTAAGAGGAAGAGGCAGAAATTTAGGTGGAGTGATATTGAGTATAGGAGACGTATGTTAAGGTTGGATGAAAAGGTCGATCCCTTGGAAGGGGCTCCGATGGCTAGGGCCATTGTTTTGGAGAAGGTCGGTATAGAGTCTAAGCAGCCTAACTCGGCTCTTAGGAAATGTGTTAGGGTTCAGTTGGTTAAGAATGGTAAGCAAGTTACTGCTTTCCTCCCAGGCGACGGGGCTCTAAATGTTGTTGATGAGCATGATGAGGTTATGATTGAGGGTATAGGTGGTTCTCAAGGTAGGGCTATGGGTGATTTACCTGGGGTTAGATATAAAGTTTTTCTTGTTAATGGAGTCCCTCTTAAACTGCTTATTACTGGTAAGGTGAAGAAGCCTAATCGGTGATATGTATAATGTCTAGTCGTAGTAGGAGGGAGATAGGTGTAGAGTTGAAGCTATTTGGTAGATATTCTTTTAAGGATGTTAAGGTTAGGGATATAAGTCTAGAGAAATATATTTCATTAAAACCCGTGCTGATTCCTTGGAGTGGTGGAAGACACGAGAAGAAGAAGTTTTATAAGGCTAGGGTTAATATCGTTGAGCGTTTGGTGAACAAATTAATGAGGCCGGGTAAGATGGGTGGAAAGAAGGCCCATGCAATTAACGTAGTTAAGACTGCATTCAAGATTATAGAGATGGAGACTGGTGAGAATCCGATTCAGTTGTTGGTGTATGCTATTGAGAATGCTGGGCCTTGTGAAGATGTTACAACCATAGCGTATGGTGGTGCTGCATATAATGTTTCAGTTGATGTGAGTCCCTTGAGACGTATTGATGTGGCTCTAAAGAATTTGGTTGAGGGAGCTAAGAATGCATCTAGGAACAGTAGGTTATCGATTGAGGAGGCCTTAGCTAGGGAGATAATATTAGCCAGCCGTAATGATCCAGCGAGTTATGCAATAAGTAAGAGGATTGAGATAGAGCGGATAGCCTATTCTTCTAGATAAATTAAGGTAGGACCCTTGTTTCTATTTATATTATACATTTAAATAGCTGGTGTAATAGTATTTATAAGTATCTTGTTATATTTGTTAAGTAGTTTTGAATGGAGGGTGTATAGAACATGGTAAAAGAAAAACCGCACATGAATCTAGTAACGGTTGGACATGTAGATCACGGTAAATCTACTTTAATGGGTAGATTGCTTTATGAGGCTGGTTTCATTGATGAGAGGGTTATTAGGCAGTACGAAGAGGAGGCAAAAAAGTTGGGTAAAGAGTCCTTCAAGTATGCTTGGGTCATGGATAAGTTAAAGGAGGAGAGGGAGAGGGGCCTAACCATAGACCTCTCATTCTATAGGTTCGAGACAAAGAGATATGAATACACATTGATTGATGCACCTGGGCACCGTGACTTTATAAAGAACATGATCACTGGGGCAAGTGAAGCCGATGTCGCCATACTCGTTGTATCCGCTAAGACTGGTGAATTTGAGGCCGGCATATCGCCTGGAGGACAGACTAGGGAGCATGCATCATTATTGAAGATACTCGGCGTGGATCAAGTAGTGGTTGCTATAAATAAGATGGACTCCGTTAATTGGAGTAAGGAGAGGTATGAAGAGATAAAGAATGAGGTTAGTAGGTTATTGAGACAGTTAGGTTTCAAGGTTGATAAGATAAGATTTATTCCAGTGTCTGCATGGACTGGAGATAACGTGACTAAAAGATCGGACCACATGGATTGGTATGACGGACCAACCTTGATAGAGGCCCTGGATGAGTTTGAGGTTCCTCCGAAGCCCGTTGACAAGCCTTTGAGACTACCTATCCAAGATGTATATACAATTACCGGTGTTGGTACCGTACCAGTCGGCAGAATCGAGACTGGTAAGTTGAAGGTTGGTGACACAGTAGTATTTATGCCTCCGGGTCTAGTCGGTGAAGTTAAGTCTATTGAGATGCATCATAAGCCGCTTCAGGAGGCCGAGGCTGGTGACAATATAGGCTTTAATGTGAAGGGTGTGTCTAGGAAGGATATTAAGAGAGGGGACATGGTTGGACACTTGGATAATCCTCCTACAGTAGCTGAGGAATTTATAGGACAGATATTCGTTATCCATCATCCAACAGCTATTGGACAAGGTTATACTCCCGTTATGCATGTTCACACGGCGCAAGTTGCTGTTACTTTCCTAGAGCTATTGGCAAAGATTAATCCGAGGACAGGTGAGGTTGTGGAGGAGCATCCGAGTTTCCTGAAGACTGGTGACGCTGCATTAGTTAGGTTTAGGCCACTTAGACCTGTCTCCTTAGAAGAGTTCAAGGCATTTCCCGAAGTAGGAAGGTTCGCTATTAGGGATATGGGTACAACTATAGCTGCTGGTGTTGTTAAAGAGATTACTAAGAAGGTCGAGGTTAAGATTAAGAAGTAGGCAGATCTACTTTATCTATTAATGTTATTCCAAGGTATTTTTTATTCACTATATTCATATCGATTGCTATTGTGGATTAAATTTTAATATAGAACTTAGTTCTTACATATTGATACTAGGGTGCGGCGTATGTCTAAGGAGTTGAGGACTAGAATAATACTGGTAAGTACGGATCATAAAGTTTTGGATGAGTTTGTTAATCAGATAAAGGAAATTGTTGAGACCACTGGAGCTAAATATTCAGGCCCTGTTTATCTACCAACTAAGAGGGTTGTAATACCTACCAGGAGGAGTCCATGTGGACAAGGGTCTGAGACTTGGGATAAATTTGAATTGAGGTTACATAAAAGGTTGATTGATATAGAGCAGAATGAGAGGACGATGAGGCATTTAATTAGATTGAGGGTTCCCGAGGAAGTTTTCATAGAGGTTAGAATTAAGTAATCGACTTATTTTATTTTCCTCAAGGTATAAACCATGATAATTATGTATATCCAGTAGATGAAGTCGTAAATTAAGCTATGAAATATCTCACTTGCATTTAGTGAATACTTTATAGCCAATATAATTATCGTGGCTATTCTAAAACCATTTAGTATAAATGTTCCTATGGCTCCCATTATAAATAATCCAATTACTCTTTTAGAATATCTAGGTAGTTTGTGCATCTCTGAATACATTATATTAAATATGGTTATAAATGTAAGGTATATGAAAAAGCCTGTTATCCCGGAGCAAGGCCAACCAATGATAATATCATAAATCTTTTTTCCTTGTTTAAAGATCACTAGGTCAAGTCCATATGGATTGTAAGCGGCTTTAGTGGAGAATCCCATTCTAGTAAGTAGTATATCTGTTATTACTAGGTTTAGTGAGAGAATTGTGCCTAAATATATAGGGTTAACTATTCTAAGAACATCTAAGAGACTTATGGAGCCATATACTAGTAAATATAATGTAGGTATTGTTAGAAGATTTTTCATTAAACCTTTTCCATATAAAAATCCGATTGATAAGTAGACAAGGCTGAATATAATGTAATCCGATGCCGAATGGATTGAGGCTATATGCCAATATGTATATAGGTAGTTAGATAATAAGTTGTTTATTATATATTTCTTAGTGATAAGGTTTAGTGATAATGCAATAATGTTGGCCTTGAATATCATCAATGTTATGCTATCAATATAGTTTGGTTCTGTAAGGATTGGTAATATAATTACTAATGGAATGATCATTAGGGAATAGTATATGAATCCCCCTCCACCTATCCATCCAATCAGTAATATGCTTGGTTTATGAATAAGATAATAAATTAGTGGTATAATTATGCCAAGTGAGATAAATAATTTAGATATATTTATATCTAGATAGCTTTTGGAATCATTTTCTGAATCTTTCTCATTATTTTCCAAAATATATAGTATTAACAAATTAACTATGAAGTATCCTGTTAGTAGGATGGATTTGCTGAAGTTATTATCTATACTTATAACTTTCTTTTCGCCTGGAGTTAGAGTTAACCTGGGTAGTAGAGAATTGGTGCTTATTATTGGCTCTAACTCTATCTTTAGTGAGGATAATTTGTTAGTTAGGAGAATATTGTTTCCTGAGACTTCTTCTGTAATTAAGTCAAATAATCTGAATTGTGTTAATATTAACTTCTCTATTTTTAATGTGCTGTTATATTCAAACTTTAAAACTATGTATCTACTAACCGCTGTTTTGCTTGTATATGGTTTACCAATTAGATATAGGCCTGTTCCATTCAAGTTACTTATAGTTAATTCTGCTGGACCTAGATTAGTAGAATTAGATAAATATATTTGTAGATTCTTTATTCTTTGTCTTTGATTTGTAGATAATTCTATTATTAATCCAGTATCTTTCACCCGGTCTGATTGAATTGGATTTTTGAACCACAAATATATTTGGTATGGGGATGTTGAAGTTATCTCAATTAGATTTTTTCCAGTATATACTTTAATATTGGTTGTGTTAGCCCAATAATTCTGGAAATGATTTATTAACTCGTCTCCATTGATTTTTTCTACATTTGATACATAGTAGACTTGTAGTTGGGGATTAAATAATTTATTCTCAAGAATTATTAGTTCCTTTCCAATTCCGGGATCTAGATAATACTTATATGTATTATATTCGTTTGATGGGGGCCAATATGGTGCATTGGTTGTCTCCTTCTCTATAATTATATATTTTATTTGATTCATTCTTGTATAATCCATTAAATACTCCCAATTTTTTCTGACTTCGTGATAATTACTCCAGTTCCACTCATAATCTAATTTATCTATGTATATGGGTAAGTATAATGAGCTTACTAATCCCTTGATGCTATTATCTAAATTTATTGTTACTACTCTAGAGCCCGATGGAATGTTTTTCTTTAAGTATGCTTCAATACCCGGGTTATTTTCTATTGATGTTATTGGTTTAGAATTAATTGTGTAAAATATAGTACCGAATATTGTTATTCCAAATATTATATATACTAGAAGGTGAGTTTTTCTTGTAATCTTTTTGGCTGTCTTCATAGATTCTATTGGATAAAGTATTTGAGGGTTGATTAGTGATATTAAAATTGTTATGGGGTAATCCAGATAATTATCTGTTTTCATTAAATAAGAAATTATGGTGAGTACGTAGAGTATAGTGAGGATTGGCTGTTTTAGAATGGTTATTATAGCTATGTTAAAGATACCCAGTGATATCATTACTACAATGCCAAGAATACCTAGTAGAAGTCTTATTAACCTATTTTTAAATTGGATTTCGTTGTGGACCGCTGAGTATATAGCATATTCTGGGTTAAGTGATATGTATAATCCTTTACATAGTTTTATTATGGATTCTCTTTCAAAATTAATTATTGATAGTGCGAATATGGGTGTTAAGGGGTCTCCGGTTAAATATGAATAAAATATTAGTGGTAGAAGTT
Organism: Candidatus Geothermarchaeota archaeon; assembly: GCA_015523725.1. Taxonomy (GTDB): domain Archaea; phylum Thermoproteota; class Nitrososphaeria; order Geothermarchaeales; family JDFR-13; genus WAMZ01. Next base: position 26,685 of record WAJV01000070.1, on the reverse strand, counting down.
CAGGCATAATTCTTTTTCTAAATATATTTATGGTAAATATGGGAGATAATAGAAGAAACGCTATGTTAAAGACTGTATATATATGAGGTATTTCTATGTATCCCATTAGTTGAAACAGTGGATTAATTCTATATTGATTTTGCATAAATATTTTTACTATTGTGTTGCCTGTGAGTATGATATGAGCATTTAATTGTTCTTTGGTTATTAATTTAATTGTGTATAAGGGGATTGTGGTTAAGACTGTAGTGGCTATTAATAAATATGATATTATTGTTTTTAATTGTATACTGTTTATATCAGATTTTTGCATAAGAAAATAATTTACTCTCTATAAAGTTATATATCAACCACATACCTGATGATGTATTTCCCATTATATTCCTTAATCTCCATTTCGTGATAAGTCATGGCCTTTACATGTACTTTATATCCATGTTTATTCTTTGAATATTTCTCTCCATATGCCTCTGCACTTAATTTATAGTTATCTGGTTCACCTGTTATTACAACCTTAAAGTCATTAAATACTAATTTATCTATATCTAGTATTACAATTAATTCCTCTATCCAATTGTATAACAATGACTCTAAATCAAATCCTTCAACTTCAATATTCTTAACTATTTTTTTATCGACTCTATCTCTATTAACCGAGATATCTGTTAAGGCCATTGCTGCTGCTTCGAAGGCCTCCTCAAGACTATCTCCCCATGCTTCAACCTTAATATCAGCAGTATGCTCTAAGAATTTATACCCCCTCATCCCAACCACCATCTATAATATATATTTTAATGTTATTTACAACAAAGGATTCTATATAATTCTCTAAGTAGTCTTATATATTCCATTATCTTAAGTCTAACACAGTTGACCAATAAACACATCTTATATATGAGGATACTAATTTCGTTATTTCATGCAACCTAATCAAGTATATGTTTTATATCTTTACAGGGAAGAATCAGGAGGCTAAGGCTTTAGAAGTTGCTTCCGTAATGAAGCCCTTGCTCAATAGTAAAGGTTTGATATTAAGAAGTAGTTAATCTATAAAGATAGACTTAAATACAATCAGTAAAAAATATGAATACGGAAAGCCAATAGCCGGGATGGCCGAGTGGATAAGGCGCGGGCCTTGAGAATGTCTGGATAGCCCGTGGGTCGTCTGGCCCGCGTGGGTTCGAATCCCACTCCCGGCGCTCATTTTTATATATCCTTTTTCATGTATTCATTGCATATTTTATAGTGTTGATATAGTGTCAGCTATATATGTGGCTGGGTCCTGCATTTGGCTTAGTTCTTCTTTGGTATCTAAGTCCTTATAACCATTCTCCATATGAAGAGTTAATAATTTCTTGATTTGTTTCAATGTTGTGCATCTATGGACTAGGCCTCTCTTTATTAAATATTTCAGATAAATTGGTTGCTCTCCAGGTCTTACTGTAATAGTTAATTTACCCATTAATCCGCTCTCCATAGTCATGGTTCCACCATAACCGATTAGGCCGACTGAGTGTTTAACTAGGGTGGGGCCATCTAGTGGTTTCTTTGGAATATATATGTTCTTAATTTCTTTTAATGATTGTTTGTAATTGAAGATATCTTTGCTGTACCTGGGGAGTATGACTATTTTTAATTTGGGATCTATTTTATTTAATTCCTTAACCAGTTTAGTCACTCCTATCATCCTAGAATAATCTGTGTTCAGTTGGTAGGAGGCCATCCATTCTATAGGTCTTATTATTATGTAGGGCATCCCTATTCTATTAATTATCTTTAATGTATATTCATCATCCTTGTGTCTCTTTATCCATACTATGGGATCCAACCCCCTATATTGATATATTTTCTCACTGCTTATTCCATATATTACCCATCTTTTTTTAGGTATTATCCATGGTGTATACAGTCTTATTGATAATGGTATGGATAATTTGGAGGCAGCTTCTGCATGTGGTGTGTCACTTACCGATATATGTTTTATTCCTAATCCGTAGGCAACTCTAGCTGCATCAGGGGATGTAAATGAAATTGCTATATCTGGCCTCTCCCTATCAATTATTGCGGTTAATTTTTTCATCCGATTTATGGATGCCAATAATTTATTTTTTAATTCTTTTCCTCCATATATTCCTACTAAATAATTTCTGTATCTATCTTTGATGTATTTATTATATAGTGCATTGGTCTCTCTAAATCTTCTAACCGTTATTAATATATCATGGCCTCTATCCAATAATTCTTGGGCTATTCCGTCGAAGAATAGTGTTTGTTTTGGGGTGAGTATATCTATCCATATTTTCATCCTTATACATCATCTCCCTAAGTAGATGAATTAAATATTACTTGACTTATTCAGTTTAATATTGTTAAATATAGTCACTTATTTTGTATTTTATTACCTTGAATTAGTAATAAAATAATTTCTAAGACTATTTATGGGGGCTAGGTTGATTATGATTGATGTGAAGATAATCGCTTTATTAGTATTTGGGTCATTGTTCTCTGGATTAATAACTTCATATTTGATAAAATGGTTTAGGAAATTGGGTATGGTTGGATATGATGTATTTAAAAAGGATAGGCCCCCGATTCCAAGTTTAGGTGGTGTCCCGATAATTTTCTCATATATAATTTTCTTATCTTTAATGTTTGTATTGGGTTATGTTGATGTGGATGTATATTCTACTGTTGTCCTCGTCTCTATAATAGCTGCATTTATAGGATTATTGGATGATATGTATGATTTACCGGGCTTCTTTAAGCCTCTTGCATGCATGTTGGCTGGCTTGCCAATCATATTTTTTGGAACCTATGTACCTAGATTACATTTTCTTTTCGGTGTATCTTATAGGATAACGTATATTTATGTGGTTCTTATATTACTTGGGGTAACTGTATCTGCTAATACCGTAAATATGTTTGACGTTATAAATGGTTCTGCATTGGTTGGGACCTTATACAGCCTCTTAGTCATAATCATATCTTCATACTGGCTTGGTAGAGACTTAAACTCCCTTTATCCCGCACTTCTCTTTATAGCTATATTAATAGGATTTCTACCATTCAATATATATCCCTCTAGAGTTTTTTTGGGGAATGTTGGTTCTCTATTATTGGGTAGTCAATTGGCCTTATTCGGTATTTTATATAAGGTTGAGTTCCCAACCGTTATAGCGATGCTCCCATTTATCCATAATTCATTCTTCTTTTTGAATAAGGTGAAGGGCTTCATTGAACATAAGCGGCTTGGATATAGAGTTACATTTCTAGATGATAAGGGATTGATTGGGGATGCTGGTGATGAGAATGCACCTATAACGCTGATTAGATTATTGGTAGCGCCTAATAGACTTAGTGAGAAAGACCTTTTATTGAACATAAATATTTTATTCATTTTCACCACGGCACTATCATTAATCTCATTGTTTTGGTGGTAGGTATGCGTATAAGTAGAAGTCTTCCATTTATCATACTGATTCTTGTTGTACAATATATTTTCTTAATATTTATACCCTATATACTATTTAGGTTATATAATTCCATTGTTTTTCTTCCTGGATCTATTCTCCTAGATCAGTTGATAAAGGCATTCATATCTTTTGCTACTGTAATTATTTGGATCTACCAATGGATGTGGGTTACAAATAAGTCTTATAGGTTGCTTAGGAGGTAGACCTATATATTTGGAAACGTTATTTAGGTTTTTCTAAAGTATTATTAAATAATATTGTATCCATTATTTTTGTAATTGGATATTTGTTTGATTGAAGTGTTTCGAGATGTGTGGAATAATTGGTATTCTATATAAAGGAAGGCATGTGGCGAAGGATCTGGTTAGGGGCTTAAAGCTACTTGAATATAGGGGGTATGATTCTGCTGGTGTTGCCACTATTAATCGGGATGAGTTGTTGATTGAGAAGGATAAGGGCCGTATCGATGTGTTGAATTCAAAGCTTGGATTTGAGGATATGCCGGGTAGGATTGGTGTTGCCCACACTAGATGGGCTACCCATGGGGCTCCCGATAAGATTAATGCCCATCCACATACGGATTGCGATGGAAAGATAGCTGTCGTCCATAATGGAATTATAGATAATTTTAATGAGATTAAGGATGAATTGATTAGGAAGGGACATATATTTAAGAGCCTAACTGATACCGAGGTTATTCCTCACTTGATTGAGGAATATATAAAGAATGGGTATAGCTATAGGGATGCAGTTATTGAGGCTGTCTCGAGGTTGGAGGGGGCGTATGCACTTGGTATAATTTCATTGTATGATCCTAATTTGATGATTGGTGTAAAGCAACTGAGTCCATTGGTAGTCGGCTTGTCTGAGGATGGTGTGTTTATAGCCTCTGATATAAATAGTTTATCTCCGTTTACGAAGAATGTGATAGTGCTCGATGATGGGGAGATGGTTTTCCTTAGGACTGATGGATATGAAATTATGAGGATTTCTAATCGCCAGAGGGTTGATAAGAAGCCGCTTACTATAGAGATTGGGACTCAGTTTGCTGATAAGGAGGGTTATGTACATTATATGTTAAAGGAGATTTTTGAGCAGCCGGTGGTTTTGAATTATAGTATTAGGGTGCAGGAGCATTATCTAAATTTGATGGCTGAACTGCTTGACCGTAGTAAAGAGATCTTTATAATAGGTGCAGGGACATCTTACCATGCTGCATTGCTGGGTAGCATGATTTTATCAAGGATAGCTAGATTAACCGCTATTCCCGTTATAGCGTCTGAGTTCGTCTCTCAATATGGGGATGTGGTTAATGTGGAGTCATCTGTTTTGGCTATTAGCCAGAGTGGTGAGACTATCGATGTACTAAAGGCTATTGAGTTCGCTAAGAGTAGAGCAGCGACTATATTAGGTATAACTAATACATTGGCGTCTACATTAACTAGGGTATGTAGGGTATACATTCATCAGCAGTCGCTTCCCGAGATCGGCGTCGCTGCTACAAAGACGTTTACCGGCCAATTAGCTGTTCTCTATAGGTTGGCTATGGTTGCTGGGAAGAGGAGGGGTAAATTGAGTCAGAGGGAAATGGATGAGATGAAGGTTGAGATAGCGAAGATTCCGGGTGTTGTTGAGGCGGTTTTGAGGAATGTCGATCCAATTGTTAAGAAGTTGGCTAAGAAATATAGTAAGACTAAGTATTTTATCTTTTTGGGTAGAGGATTGAATTATCCTATTGCTTTGGAAGGACGTTTAAAGATGTTAGAAATAACGTATATTCCTTCATTGGCTTATCCTGCTGGTGAGAGTAAACACGGGCCTATTAGCTTGGTTGAGGAGGGTGTTCCAGTTATATTTGTTGCTCCACCTGATGAGACGCGCAGGTTTATCATTGGAAATATGGAGGAGATGAAGGCTAGGGGAGCGAAATTAATTACTATAGGATATAGTGACGATTCTGAGCTTAAGGAACTATCGGATGAATATATCCCTATGCCGATGGTCAACACCCTATTCTCACCAATACCATATGTAATTCCATTACAGTTATTTGCATATTATACGGCGACGGTCTTAGGTAGAGATCCCGATAAACCACGGAATTTAGCTAAGAGTGTAACTGTTTTATGATGTCTATGGGAATATCAGGATGATATTAGTCGTAGATTTCGGTTCTCAATATACTCATTTAATAGCTAGGAGGATAAGGTCCTTAGGCGTTTATAGTAGAGTGGTGTCTCCAAATATATTTGATGAGTCTTTCGCTGATGTATGTGGCATCGTTTTATCTGGAGGCCCTATGAGTGTTTATAATAGTTCTTCACCCAAAGTATCTAGGGATGCTTTAGAGTCTGTTCAAGTTCCAGTATTGGGTGTGTGTTATGGGCATCAACTTATTGCCTATCTATTTGGGGGGAAGGTTACTAGGTCTAGGGTTGGTGAATTCGGTAAGAGTATAATGTATCTCAAGGATAGGCATGCTCTATTTGATGGTGTGCCGAATGAATCGGTTGTATGGATGAGTCATAGAGATGTGGTAGAGGAACCGCCTCCTGGATTTATTGTACTAGGATATACTGATAATACTTCTGTGGCTGCTATGGCTAACGATGGGAGGAGGATATATACAGTACAATTCCATCCAGAGGTCGTTCACACTGAATATGGTATTAAGGTTTTGGAGAATTTTGTCTTTAAGTTATGTGGTTGTAAGGCTGATTGGAATCCAATGAAGAGTGTTAATGAATTTATTGGCAAATATTCGGGGGTTGAGGGCTCTGCATTAGTAGCGGTTAGCGGTGGCGTTGATTCAACCGTGACTGCTGTTATTTTGAAGCGGGTTTTTGGGGAGAGGGTGTATCCGGTTTTTATCGATACTGGTTTATTGAGGAGCCGTGAGAGAGAGTGGGTTGAAAACCTCTTTGGTAGATTGGGATTTAATAATTTAATAGTTGTTGATGAGTCCGATAGATTTATTGATTCGTTGAAGGGAGTTATTGATCCGGAGGAGAAGCGGAGGATTATCTCAAGGCTATATATAGAGGTTTTGAAGCGAGTTGCCAGTGAATTGCCTGATGTTAGGTATCTTGGTCAGGGAACTCTATATCCGGATAGGGTTGAGAGTGGGTCTACAAGTCGTTATTCAGATAGAATTAAACTGCATCATAACATTATTAGCGAGGAGTCGTTGGGATTAAAGATACTTGAGCCTTTGAGAGATCTATATAAGGATGAGGTTAGGGAATTGGCTAAGCTTCTAGATTTACCTGATGAGGTTATAACTAGGCATCCTTTTCCCGGTCCTGGTTTGGCCATACGTATAGTTGGTGAGGTTACCCGTGAAAAATTGGAGCTTCTGAGGAGGGTTGATTTGATTGTTGATGAGGAACTTAGAAAGAATAATTTATATGGTTCTTTATGGCAGTTCTTTCCTGTACTCCTCTCTATTAAATCAGTTGGTGTAAGGGGGGATCAGCGTCATTATGGATATATTGTGGCTTTGAGGGGTGTTGAGAGTTTGGATGCGATGACGGCTAGTTTCGCCAAGCTTGATTGGGGTTTTTTAGAGCGGTTGGCTAGTAGGATATTAAATGAAGTGGATGGGGTTTCAAGAGTATTATATGATGTTAGTAATAAGCCTCCGGCCACTATTGAATTTGAGTAAATTCTTCCTACATCTTTATATAGTTCTCTATGCATAGAATTGTTAAAAATAATTGTTTTAATGTAGGTGTTTTTAATGGATGATGGAAATTCGTTTCTTGGAAGATTATTAAATTCACCTACTGCATTTACATTCAATGATTTGATATTATTGCCTAGTTATACTGAGGTTGAGCCACGTGAAGTGGATCTTAGGACTAGAATTACTACTAAATATTTTATTAATCTACCCTTTGTATCTGCCCCGATGGACACTGTGACTGGTGCTGATATGGCTATAGCATTAGCTAGGTTGGGTGGAGTAGGTGTATTGCATAGGAATTGTAGTAGGGAGGAGCAAGTTAATATGGCTAGGAGGGTTAAGAGAGCCGAATCTTTTATTATTAGGGATGTAGTTACCATAACCCCTGATATGCGTGTCTCTGATGCTATACATATAATGAATGAAAATAATATTCATGGATTGCCTGTGGTGGATAGCTTTAATTATTTGGTTGGGATAGTGACTTGGAGGGATGTTAGGTATAGTGACCCCAATAATCTTGTTAGGGATATTATGACTGGTCGGGATAAGCTGGTCTATTCGGATGAGTCGATTACTATCGATGAAGCTAAGAAGTTGATGAATGATTATAGGATTGAGAAGCTTCCAATAGTTGATGATGAGGGTAAGTTGTTGGGTTTAATTACTTTTAAGGACTTGGAGTTAAGGGGGAAATATCCGAATGCGAGTAGGGACCCTGATGGTAGATTATTGGTTGGGGCGGCTATCTCTCCATTTGATTTGGATAGGGCTAAGAAGTTGGATAAGTATGTTGATATTCTAGTTACTGATGTAGCTCATTTCCATAATAAGAATGTTATGAATGCGACTAGGGTCTTGGTTAAGGAGGTTTCTGCCGATGTTGTTGTAGGTAATATTGGTACTAAGGAGGCTGTACTAGATATATTATCTAGAATTGAGCGTGTAGATGGGTTTAGGGTGGGTATTGGAAGCGGCTCTATATGTAAGACTGGTGTCGTGACTAGGGTGGCTGCACCTACTTTGTTCGCTGTCGCCAATGCAGCTGATGCGTTGAGTGAGGTGGGTGGATTTGGTGAGATCCCTATTATAGCCGATGGTGGTATTAAGAATTCGGGTGATATTGCGTTGGCTTTAGCGGCTGGGGCTTCCGCTGTAATGATGGGTAATTTATTTGCAGGTACTAGGGAGAGCCCCGGTAGGTTGATGGCTTTGGAGGGAAAGTATTATAAGGAGTATTATGGGATGGGGAGTAGTAAAGCTAGGGCGAAGCGTATGGGTTTAGATAGATATTCCATGCCTTCTAAGGAGGTTGAGGAGGGTGTTGAGGGTTGGGTGCCATATAGGGGGGCATTAAGTGATGTTGTTTCGGAGTTGAGGGCTGGGTTAGAGGCTGCCTTTGGTTATGTAGGCGCATCCAACATAAGGGAACTGTGGAGTAAAGCGAGGTTTGCTAAGGTATCTCCGAGTGGGGGATTAGAGATTAGGCCACACAATGTATTTATGGTTAGGGGATGAGGGTAGAGGGATATTAAAATTATTTATATATTAGAGTCCAAAATAATCAATATGCAACGATTGATGGGTGATGGATATATATGTCTAGGGAGTTCAATGTTGTGGTTAGGGTATTGAATACAGATTTAAAGGGAGATAATGTTGTGGTTGAAGAATTGACTAAAATTAAGGGTGTTGGCCCAACTTTAGCTAGGGCTATGTTACACAAACTTGGAATCCCTATTAATAAGAGGGTTGGTGAGTTGAGTGAGGATGAAGTAAATGCACTGGTTGATGAGATCCAGAATTTGGCTTCTAGATACCCTGCATATCTGCTTAATAGGAGGTTTGATAGAGAGACTGGTGAGGATAGGCACTTGATAGGCAGTGACCTTGACTTCACTGTATCGAGGGATATTGATTTTGAGAAGAGTATTGGGTCTTGGAGAGGAGTTAGGCATAGGCTTGGGCTTAAGGTGAGGGGTCAGAGGACCCGTACAACAGGTAGGAAATCTAAGGTGCCTGTTGGCGTTAAGAGGAAGAAGAGGTGATGTCTGTTGGGTGAACCGCGTAGATTTAGGAAGAAGTATGAGACGCCTTTCAAGCCATGGGATAGAGAGTTATTGATGGAGGAGTTAATGTTAATTGGTGAGTATGGTTTAAAGAATAAGCGTGAGCTTAGAAGGATGGCCACTTTCCTTAGGAAGATTAGGGATGTAGCCAGGTCTTCCTATGGTTTGCCTCCTGGTGAGAGGGAGGCAGTGGCTCGGCAATTGGTTGATAGATTGTATAGATTGGGTATCTTGCATGAAACTGCGAGTATTGATGATGTTCTTAGATTGACTGTTAGGGATATTTTGGAGAGGAGGCTGCAGACATTGGTGTATAAGAAGGGGTTGGCTAAGTCGATTTATCATGCTCGTCAAATGGTTGTTCACGGTCATATTATGATTGGAGACCGGGTAGTAGATAGACCTAGTTATCTAGTTTCTAGGGATGAGGAGGATAAAATTAGGATTAACCCCCGAAGTCCATATGCTAATCCTGATCACCCGATTTGGAGGGAGGTGAGTAGTGGTGAGTAAGGAGGAGAGGAGTAAGCGTCAGAAGAGGGAGTTGTGGGGTGTGGCTCATATATATTCTAGCCTAAACAATACTATAGTTCATATCACTGATTTGACTGGGGCTGAGACGATTGCATTAACATCTGGGGGCATGTTTGTAAAGGCCGATAGATATGAAGGAAGCCCATATGCTGCGATGATGGCTGCTAAAAAGGCTGCTGAGATCGCCTTATCGAAAGGTATTGTAGGTGTTCACTTGAAGGTAAGGGGTGTTGGCGGCCATTTTTCTCCAATACCTGGACCAGGGGCTCAAGCAGCTATCAGGACTCTGGCTAGAAGTGGGTTGAAGATAGGTATTGTTGAGGATGTTACTCCTATTCCACACGATAGGACTAGGCGGCCTGGCGGTAGGAGGGGCCGTAGACTATGAGTGAGTTTAGTAGAGATATAAATGTGGAGGTAATTGAGCATAGTAGGGATGTTCTCAAGATAGTTTTGCATAATGTCCCTGTTAAGATAGCTAATTCTATTAGGAGAAGCGTTATGTCTTTGGTTCCCACTTTGGCGGTTGATAAGGTAATTATTTTCAAGAATGATTCGATTATGAATGATGATATGTTGGCGCATAGGCTTGGATTAATACCTTTAAGAACAAGTTTAGATAAGATTAGGGAATTGGAGCGTAATGGAGGTAAGGTATCACTTCTTCTCAGTATTGAATCCAAAAATGATGTTACGACGGTTAAATCGAGTGATATCGTTAGTAGGGATAAGGATGTTGAGGTATTATCGGGTGATATTGATATAGTTAAATTGGGTAAGGGCGAGTCTATTGAGCTTGAAATGGAGGCTGTGGTTGGACGTGGAAGGGAGCATGCTAAGTGGTCGCCGGTGACAGTCTCTGTTGTTAGGGGCTTACCTGTTATTGATATTAAGGATCCAAATTGTGGGGAGAAGTGTGATGATTGTGTGGATGCCTGTCCAAAAGGTGTATTAGCTAATCAGGGGGGTAAGTTGGTTGTAGTTGATAGGTATAGTTGTACGGTCTGTAAATTGTGTGAGAAGGCCTGTCCCGACAATATTAGTGTGGATATTGATGAGTCGAGTTCTTTGCTTTATATAGAGTCCGTGGGTCAATTGAGTGTGGATGAAATTATTAAGGCTGCATTTGAGGAGCTTTATAGAAAGTTTAGTGAGTTATATGATGCTTTTAAGGTGATGGCCTGATGTCTGTAAGGAGGAATAAAGAATATTTTTACATATTGAATGAGTTGCGTAGGGCGAGTAAAAAATATGATGCACCGATATGGAGATATGTGAGGGAGTTGATGGATAGACCTAAGAGGAGAAGGGTATCGGTTAATTTATCTAAAATAAATAGATATTCAAGTGAGGGTGATGTGGTAGTTGTTCCAGGTAAGGTGCTTGGAGCGGGAAATATTGATCATAGAATCACTATTGCCGCATATGATTTTAGCTTGACCGCATATACTAAGCTTAGGGAGGCTGGCTGTATGATCTTGACTATTCCTGAGTTGATACAGAGGTTTCCTAAGGGTAGTGGGGTGAAGATAATTGTCTAGTAATGAGGTTATATATGTGGATGGTAGGGATATGATAATGGGTAGATTAGCTTCCCATATTGCTAAGCTATTGCTGGAGGGGAAGAGGGTAACTGTATTATATGCTGAAGATATTATAGTTACTGGCTCTAATAGGAGATCAATAATTGATAGATTTTATAAAAGGCTTAGGCTCAGGTCTAATGTTAATCCAAGGAGGCATGGTCCATTTGTACCAAGGAGTCCTGAGGGGATATTTAGGAGAGTTGTTAGGGGTATGTTACCTAGGAATAAGCCTAAGGGTAAGGAGGCGTATAAGAGATTGAGGGTATATAGAGGGAATCCATTTAATATAGGAGATGATAAGCTCGTGGTTTTTGGTGACAGTAAAAGGAGGAAGTTTAATCCATATCCTTATATGAAGCTGGGGGAGATATCGAGGCTTATTGGGTGGATTCCAGTTGAGGAGAGGATTAAGGAGGTGGGTTGATTTTGAGTAAGCAAAAGGAGAAAGTTTATGTTTTTTCAGGCAAGCGTAAGACTGCTGTTGCGACTGCTTTGATTAGGAAGGGATCTGGTAAGGTTAGGATTAATGGGGTGCCTATAGAGATTTGGGAGCCTGAGGTTGCGAGATTACGTATTATTCAGACATTATTACTAGCATATCCTATATCAAAAGAGTATGATATCGATGTTAGGGTTAAGGGAGGAGGCTTTATGGGTCAGGCTGAGGCGGCTAGTATAGCTATTGCACGGGCATTGGTAGGTGTATCTAAGAGTAAGAAATTGAGGAGGATTTTCCTTGATTTTGATAGGGCTTTGTTAGCAGGTGATCCTAGGAGGACGGAGCCAAAGAAGTTCGGGGGTCCTGGTCCTAGGAGGAGGAAACAGACTTCTTATCGTTAGTTGGTGGTTTGAATATGATGATTCCGATAAGATGTTTTACATGTGGGGCGTTGATTGGAGATAAATATGAGAAATTTTTAGAGATGGTTAAAGATGGAGTAGATCCTAAGGATGCTTTGGATAAGCTTGGGTTAAAGAGGTATTGTTGTAGAAGAATGATTCTTTCTCACATCGATGTTATTGATGACTTTATTATATATAGACGGATGGATGTAGGTAGGGGAAGTGAATAATTTTTCTAATTAATTGTGAGTGGGTGCATTGGCTTGAGGGTTAAGGATTTAAAGTGGACGATTAATTATACGTCGAGGGGGAACCCTACAATAGAGATAGTGTTAGAACTGGATTCTGGAGCTACTGGTAGATTTGCTTCTCCAGCTGGTGCCAGTAGGGGGAGGTTGGAGGCCCCTCCTTATCCAGAGGGTGGTTTGACGGCTGCATTGAAGATTCTCCGTGAGTTTAGGGAGGATGTCGTTGGGAGGGAATTTGAATCCCAAAAAGAATTTGATGTTTATTTATCTGAATATGATGGAACGGGTAATTATTCTAGGATTGGGTCTGTAGTCTCACTGGGTTGCTCTGTGGCGTTTGCAGAGGCTGCTGCTAAAGAGGATGGTGTACCAATGTTCCTATGGTTATCTAAGGGTACGGCCTCGGGCTATCCCCTGCCCTTGGGTAATGTCCTAGGTGGGGGTAAGCATTCACGAGGCAGATCTATTGATATACAGGAGATACTGGTGTTTCCTAGTAGGATATCATCTTATAGAGAGGGATATGATGCATTGATTGAAGTGCATAAGAAGGTGGGTAAGTTATTGATCCAGAGGGATCCGGGATTCACAGGGGGTAAGAATGATGAAGGAGCTTGGACTACTAATTTATCTGATGAGGATGCCTTATCACTTGTCTCCGACGCTGTCGATCAAGTATCTTCGGAGCTGGGAGTTAAGTTGGCTTTAGGCATTGATGCAGCCGCCTCAACTTTATATGATGAGGCAACTAATTCCTATTTCTATCGACGAAGGAATAGGTATTTGGATAGGGAGCAGCAGATTAATTATATGTTAGAGTTGATAGATAAATTTGGAATAAAGTATGTAGAGGATCCAGTGGAAGAGAATGATTATGCGGGCTTCTCTATAATTAATCGGGAAGCGGGTAGGAGGTCATTGATAGTTGGTGATGATATTTTTGTGACTAATGTGTCTAGGATTAAGCTTGGTATTGAGGATAAGGCTGCTAACGCTGTAATTATTAAGCCTAATCAAGTTGGGGACTTGACCAAGACCTTGGATGCGGTTATGGAGGCTGGTTTGGGCGGTCTTAAGATTGTCGTGTCTCATAGGAGTGGTGAGACCGTCTTCCCTCATTTAGCTCATATAGCTATAGCCGCTGGTGCTATATTATTTAAGTGTGGAGTTGTAGGTGGTGAACGTATAGTTAAGCATATGGAGCTTATGCGCTTGGAGGAGGAGTTGGGCGGCCTTAAGCCAGCTACATTTAATTTATGACTCTAACATGCATATATATTAGATATTTAAATAGGTATTCTATACCTTATGGTAAGATGGTGATGTAAGTTGGCGGAGGAGGCTGATTCAGGAGCTGCCACAGCGGAGAAGATAGAGATAAATAAGGAGTTGTTATTGAAATATAGGGTTCATTTAGGGAGGAATATTAAGACGAAGTTTAGTGAAGAGTTTATATATGCTACTCATCCAAGGGGATTCTATTTAATAGATTTGACTAAGACGATTGAGCGTTTGAGGATTGCAGCTAAGTTTTTGAATATGTATCCTCCAAATGAGATCCTCTTATTCTCCGGTAGGGAGTATGCTTTTAAAGCACTTGAGATGACTTCCAAGATTCTTGGATATAATGTTTTATATGGAAGATTTTTACCTGGCACGTTAACAAATTATATGTTAAATAATCATGTTGATATTTCTCTCCTGTTTGTGATAGATCATACTTATGATAGGCAAGCTGTTGATGAGGCTTATAAGATGAAGATTCCAATTGTTAGTTTTGTAGATACTAATTCCAATGGAACTATTATCGACTTGGCGATTCCCGGTAATAATAAGGGGAGGTCCTCAATTGCTGCTTTAATGTGGATATTATCTGTATTTATTTTGCGTGAGAGAGGTGTTCTAGGGGAAGACGAGGTAATAGATGTACCTATCGAGGATTTCATGGAATAAATTTCTTCTTAATTTATTTTATGTTGTTGTATATTTTATTGGGGTCAAGATGATTAGGAGACCTGCAGTTGCAGGATCGTTTTATCCTGCTACTAGGGATAGTCTATTATCATATATATCTAGACTATTTTCTAGTAGTAGAGGCCCAGGTTCCGAGCCGGAGGTTATACTTGATGGTAGTAAGAGGTTATTGGGAATAGTGTCGCCGCATGCTGGATATATGTATAGTGGTGAGATAGCGGCCCACGGCTATTTTCATTATGCTGGGGATGGTCTTCGTGATACCGTTATTTTAATTGGCCCTAACCACACCGGCCTGGGTTCTGCTATATCGATATATCCCGGTGGTAGTTGGGAGACTCCGCTAGGTAGTGTAGATATTGACGAAGAGTTTATTGATGATTTATCCAATGTGGAGCCCTTCTTAGCTAAAGATGATGCGGCTCATATTTACGAGCATTCATTAGAGGTTCAAGTTCCTTTTCTGCAGTATCTATATCTGAAGGCTGGTACTTCATTTAAAATAGTTCCTATAGTAATGATGTATCAAACATTGGAGGGTGTCAAGGTATTGGGGGATGCTTTATATAAAGTTATTGTTAGACGTGGTGTAGATAAATTCTTTATTATTGCATCATCAGACTTCTCTCATTATTTAGCTGCTAGTAAGGCTAAGGAATTGGATGGAATTGCTATAGATAAAATTCTTCAACTTGATCCTGAGGGTCTTATATCCTCGGTTTATAAGTGGGATATCTCTATGTGTGGATATGGCCCGGTGGCTACACTACTATATATTGCTAGGAAGTTAGGTGGTTATAAGGCGAAGCTTCTAAAGTATGGTAATAGTGGTGAGGTAACTAATGATTTCGCCAGTGTTGTTGCATATGCGTCTATAATGATTGAGAGGTCTTAATCGAGGGTAGAAATTATTAACTTTTATATCGAGTTATGGAAATCAATTTTTAATCCAGTTTCATTTATGGGTGTATATGTTAATGTATGATGATCCAGAGATATTCGATAGGAAGTTTGAGCATATAAAGATAGTTGTTGATAAGGATGTTGATTATAGGATTGGGAACTGGTTTAATTTCGTCCATTTAATACATATGTCTCTCCCTGAGTTGGATATAGATGATATTGATACCTCAATTCTATTCCTTGGTAGGAAGTTTTCCTATCCTATATTAATTGATTCCATGACGGGTGGAACTGAGAAAGCATATAAAATTAATGGAGCCCTAGGTGAGTTGGCCGCAAAATATAATATTCCTGTGTCTTGTGGGAGTCAGAAGGCCGGGCTTCTAGATAAGGAGCTTATTTATACTTATAAAGTGTTAAGGGACGTTTGTCCTGAATGTTTTTTAATTGCTAATATTGGGGGAATGGATATTGTAAGTGACCCTGTTAATATAGCTCAGGAAGTTGTCTCCATGATTGAGGCGGATGCTATCGCGATTCATTTAAATCCATTGCAGGAGGCTGTTCAGCATGAGTCTAAACCCAAGTACGCTAGTGTGTTGAATTCTATACAAAAGATCTGTGATTCTCTGGATGTCCCGGTTATAGCTAAGGAGACTGGTGCCGGTATTTCGATGGGTGTAGCTAAGGCTTTGGAGAGTGTTGGGGTATCTGCTATTAATATATCTGGGTCTGGTGGAACTAGTTGGTCAGCAGTTGAGGTATACAGGAATTTGTTGAGGAGTGATAGGTTGATGGCTGAGGTTGGTAAAACCTTTTGGAATTGGGGTATACCGACCGCCGCTTCTTTAATCGAGGTTGTTTCTTCAGTGAATATTCCTGTGATAGCCTCTGGTGGTATACGTACTGGTATTGAGATAGTTAAGTCGTTGGTTTTGGGTGCTTCATTGACTGGTATTGCGGCTCCATTCCTGAGGGCATATTATAAGAATGAGCTAGATTTCTATATGGAGAAGCTTATTAATGAGGTTAAGGTAGCCATGTTTTTGGTTGGAGCGGCTGACGTCGAGTCATTAAGGAAGGTGGACTATGTTATAACTGGTGATTTGTTGGAGTGGTGTAGGCAGAGGGGGTTATGTAATGAACAGTTATAGGGAAAAATTGATGGATGAGATGAGTAGGTTTAGGGGTGTATTAAATAGTTATTTGAGTAGTCTTAGGGATAACTTGGGTGGACCTGAAGACCTAATAAAAGCCTCTTTCCATCTTGTATTGAGCGGTGGAAAGCGTGTGAGGCCATTTATATTGACTAAGTCGGCTGAGATCTTTGGGGTCTCTGAGGATGTTAGTTTACCAGCTGCAGCATCAATCGAGTTACTTCACAACTTCACATTGATTCATGACGATATTATGGATAGAGATGAGTTTAGGAGAGGTGTTAAAACAACTCATGTTTTATTCGGTGAGCCTTTGGCTATCGTGGCTGGAGACTATCTATTCAGCATTGTTTTTAAGTTATTGGTGGATAATTACTCTGAGGATGTAGCCTCTAGGCTGGTTAAAGTGTTTGCCGAGGCATCCATGTTAATATGTAGTGGACAGACTATGGATGTATTACCTAGTAAATATATTAATGACTCGGACGATTATATGGAGATGGTTTATCAGAAGACGGGTGCCCTGATAGAGGCTTCTGCATTGGCTGGTGGTGTGATAGCTAATGTTGATTCTGAGTATTTAGATAGTCTCCGGGTTTTCGGAAGGAAGATTGGAGTGGCCTTCCAGATAGCTGATGATATTTTGGGGGTCATTGGAGATCCTAGGGTGACGGGTAAGCCGGTTGGAAATGATATTAGGAATGGGAAACGTACATTGATTGTTTTGTTGGCTGAGTCTAGGATGGACGCGGCTGATAAACGCCTTTTCCATAGTGTTTTTGGGAGGATGGATGCGGCTGATGAGGATATCTCGATGGTAGTTGATTTATTTAATAAGTATAAGGTATTTGATGATGCTAGGAACCTTATGAATAGATTATATAGGGAGGCTTTAGATGCATTGAGGACTCTTCCTTCTTGTAGGGCTAGGGAATACCTCGAGTATTTAGGGAAATATATTATTGAGCGGGAGAAGTGAGGGGTGTTAATAGTCTGTGACTTCTGAGGAGCTTAAAAAATTGATTTATGCAATTGTGCTTGAGAATGCGTTGGCACACGGCGGATCAGCATCAATGGATGCTGTTATTAAGAAGTTGGTGGGTATTAATCCTGATATACGGAGGATTATCAAGGATGTTATTCCTATGATAAGAGGAGTCGTGGATGAAGTGAATTCGATGGGTTTGGAGGAGCAACGGCAGTTGTTTAGGGACTATGAGGATTTATTACCTACTGTTGTTAGGAGGGCGGAGAGGAAGGGATTGCCTCCATTGCCTAAGGCTGAGTATGGAAAGGTTGTGACTAGGTTTGCACCTAATCCAGACTTCGTTCTTCATTTGGGTTCTTTGAGGCCTTTGGTTCTTTCATATGAGTATGCTAGGATGTATAAGGGAAAGTTTATCTTGAGGTTTGAGGATACAGACCCGAGGACTAAGAGGCCTAGGGTTGAGTATTATGATATGATTTTGGAGGATTTGGATTGGCTTGGGATTAAGCCGGATGAGGTATATTATCAGAGTAAGAGACTGGAAATATATTATGATGTAGCTAGAGAGTTGATTAAGCGTGGATATGCATATGTATGTAAATGTAGTAGGAATCAGTTTAGTGAATATGTTTCTAGGGGGATGGCCTGCCCTCATAGGGATCTTCCTCCCGAGACTTCTTTGGATGAGTTTGAGAAGATGTTGAGCGGTGTATATGGTGAGGGGGAGGCGGTCGTTAGAATTAAGACAGATTTAACTCATCCGAATCCATCTATAAGAGATTGGGCGGCCCTGCGTATAATAGATACTAGAAAATATAGGCACCCCCTTGTTGGGGATAAGTATGTTGTATGGCCTCTTTATAATTTCTCAGTATCTGTGGATGATCATTTAATGGGTGTGACCCATATATTTCGTGGGGAGGAGCATAGAATTAATGAGGAGAAGCAGCTTTATATCTATAGGTATATGGGGTGGGAGCCGCCTGTGGCTATTCATCATGGTAGGTTGGCTATTCCTGGAGGTATATTGAGTAAAAGTAAGATTCTTAACGGTATTAAGCAAGGGATTTATAGCGGCGTTGATGATTTGAGGCTCGCTACACTCAGGGCTTTGAGGAGGAGGGGTATCGAGCCTGAGGCGTTGAAAAACATTATAATTAAGATTGGTTTGAAGCCCTCGACAGCTGTTATTGACTGGTCTTTGATAGCTGCGGAGAATAGGAAAATTATAGATAAGTTATCTAATAGATATTATGGTGTTCGTGAGCCTTTCGAGGTATCGGTTCATGGATTAGGGGTTGATAGTGTAAGTATAAGGAAGCACCCGGACTATCCTGAGAAGGGCTATAGAGTTATAAAGTTACGTAAATTTAATGATGTGTTAGAGATTTACTTGGATATTTTTGATGAACCATTGGTTCGTGAAAATAAATATGTTAGGCTTATTCACCTGGGTAATTTTGAGGTGTCTAGGGATGGGGCTAGATATGTTTTAGACTATGTTGATAATGATGTTAAGAAGGCTATGGAATCTAGATATCCTTTTCTACATTGGGTTCCAAAGAATAACGCATTGGATGCTGTTTTCCGGTATCCTGATAAGTCGTTTAAAGGGGTTGTTGAGTCAGGTATTAGAGACGAATCTATTGGGAGTCATGTACAGTTGGAGAGGTTGGGATACTTCGTTATCGAGGATTTCGATGTTGAGGGATATATTGAATTAATATTTAGTCATGATTAATTTTTTGATATACTTTGGTAATAATGTCTTTAATAGTAATTAGCCTACTCTAAATTTAGATGTTTTATTTGTTACCAATATATTGATTTATTAAGAGGTAGGGTGTGTATAAATATGTAAAAGTGGTTTGGGTGACCGTGTATGAGTAGTGGTATGACCCCATTCGAGACGTTTGAGTTGCCGAAGGAGTATTTGGATGCGGCTTATAAGGCTCTCCAATATGCATTGGAGGTTAGAGGAGTAAAGAGAGGAACTAATGAGACCACTAAGGCGGTGGAGCGTGGATTGGCTAAGTTGGTGTATATAGCTTTGGATGTTAATCCCCCTGAGATAGTTGCTCATCTACCCCTACTATGTAGAGAGAGAAATATTCCATATATATTTGTCCCCAGTAAGGAGGACTTGGGTAGGCAAGCTGGTTTAGAGGTTGCCGCTGCTAGCGTCGCGATAGTTGACCCTGGGGATGGAGAGCAGTTGGTGAAGGAGATAGTTGAGTATTTAAAGAAGCAGGGATATTATTGATTGGTTTTTGAGGGGGTGGCTTGAATGGAGTATGTATACAGGGATGACATTACACCCGCGGAGGTTATTCAGATCGTTGGGAGGACTGGTATGACTGGTGAGGTTACACAGGTTAGGGTTAGGATATTGGCTGGTAAGGATAAAGGTAGGGTTATTACTAGGAATGTGTTGGGCCCTGTTAGGGTCGGGGATATACTTATGTTGAGGGAGACTGAGAGGGAGGCTAGGCGCTTGAAGTGATGGGTGGTCAAGGGATGCCTCAACCCCATATATGTAGCTTCTGTGGACATGAGATTCCCCCAGGGACTGGGGTAATGTATGTTAAGAATGATGGTACTATTTATTGGTTTTGTAGTAGGAAGTGTAGAATTAGCTTTTTGGAATTTAAGCGGGATCCTAGGAAACTTAAGTGGACTAAGAAGTATGTAAAAGGTGGTGTTAAGTAGGTGTTTAATGATGTCGGAGGAATATACATTAATCTTTCTTAAGCCCTCCGCTATTAGGAGGGGGTTAGTAGGTAGAATATTGGCTAGGTTTGAGGATAAGGGTCTTGAGATTGTTTCTTTAAAGACCATTTTTATGAGTCGTGATATGGCTATGGATTTTTACTCTGTACATAGGGGGAAACCTTTTTTCGATGAATTGATTAATACAGTAGGTGATAAGAAGATAGTTGCGGCTATATTGAAGGGTCGGTCAGCTATATCCGTAGTTAGGTCTTTGATTGGGGCTACAGACCCTGTTAAAGCCGCTCCTGGGACAGTTAGGGGAGACTTTGGACTAGATATTACAGATAATTTAATTCATGCATCTGATTCTAAGGAGAGTTTTGTTAGGGAGGCAGCTATCCTTTTCCCTGATTTCAAGGCGTAAATTATTCAGTAATAGTTTATAATATTTACATTGCATCATATTGACTACAGTAGGTTATATTTTTAGATGTTGTTTAGATACTCTATGATTCAATATATTTATTCTTATCTGTTCTAATATATGGGGGTGAGCTGAGGTGGTTGAGTACTTAAGGCAGCCTATTATAACTGTATTGGGTCACGTGGATAGTGGTAAGTGTGTCCCTGGATGGGTTGAGATATTGACAAATAGGGGTTGGGTTGAGGCTAGGGAATTATATGAGGCAATTAAATATTCTGGGGAGAGGTACAGAACTCTATCATTATCTCTTGTTAATGGTATGGAGTTGAGGAGGACTTATATTAGGGATTGTGTTTGGATGAAGGCTGATAAGTTGGTTAAAGTTGTTTTTGATGGAGGCTTATCTATTGAGACGACGCCTGAACATAAGTTTTTGGTATATCGGGGTTTAGGGGTTCTTCAATATCTGGATGCTATTCATTTATCTCCTGGTGACTTGGTGGTTGGGCGTTATATGGGCGGAGATGTATTTGAGGTTCCTGTGAAAACGGGGATGTGGGAGTATGATGTCGAGCCCTCGGATAGGTTTGGATTGGGTGTATATGGTGTTAAGTCTGTGGAGTTGTTGAGGGGGGAATATAATGTTTTTGACTTTGATGTAGGTGGGGACCATAATTATGTTGCTGAAGATATTATTGTACATAATACTTCCCTATTGGATAAGATTAGGGGTACCGCTGTACAGATGAGGGAGGCTGGCGGTATTACCCAGCATATTGGGGCAAGTATGTTTCCCCGTGAGACTCTATATGCTATGGCTGGGGATCTACTTAAGAAATTCAATTTCGAGATTAAGGTGCCTGGGTTATTGGTTATCGATACACCTGGTCATGAAGTATTCACTAATTTGAGGAAGAGAGGGGGATCTGCATCTGATATTGCGATCTTGGTTGTCGATGTGAGGCGGGGGTTTGAGCCACAGACTCATGAAAGCATTCAAATACTTATGGATAGACGTGTTCCATTCTTAGTGGCAGCGAATAAGATCGATTTGTTACATGGGTGGAGACCGTATGATACGTTGTCTTTTCTAGAATCTTATAAGTATCAGAGTGATGAGGTTAAGTATCTGTTGGAGGAGAGGCTCTCATATATTGTTTCCGCCTTGAATACATATGGATTTGATGGGGATAGGTTTGATAGGATTAAGAATTTTAGGAAGACCGTGGCTATTGTCCCGGTTAGTGCGAAGACTGGTGAGGGTATACAGGAGTTGATAACTATTTTGATTGGGTTAGTGCAGAAGTTTATGTTGGATAAGTTGCGTGTAGACCCTGATGCCCCAGGTTATGCGGTGGTGTTGGAGGTCTCTGAAGAAGTTGGTTTAGGTAAAGTACTTAAATGTATTCACGTTGATGGGGTTATCAGGGTTGGAGACACTATTATAGGTGTTGGTGGAGATGGATTGTTGAGGGGTAGGGTTAGAGCGATTTTAATGCCGGCTCCCTTGGATGAGATTAGGGACCCTAGGAAGAGGTTTAGGTCTATTAATGAGAGTATACCGGCGGCGGGAATAATTATTAATGCACCCGGGTTAGAGAATGTGTATGCCGGCTCTACGATTTATAGTCTTGGGGTTGGTGTTAATGTGGAGGAGTATGCTGAGAGGCTACTTAGGGAGGTTGAGTCTATAAAGATTGATACAGATTCGGTTGGCGTCGTTGTGAAGGCCGATACTCTAGGGTCACTCGAGGCCATGATAAATTATCTAAGGCGGAAGGGTGTCCCCATTAGGAAGGCGGATATTGGAGTTGTTTCTAAGAGGGATGTCATGGAGGCGGATGTTGTTAGGGAGCATGATGAGGATAGGGGGGTTATATTGGCTTTCAATGTGGACATCACTAGTGACGCTAAATCTCTTGCTGAGGGTAAGGGTATACCAGTATTTAGTGGTAAAATATTGTATAGGATCGTTGATGAATACCTTACTTGGGTTGCGCAGTCTCTTCAGAGGAGGAGGGTGAGGGAGTTCGAGCAGTTGATAAAACCCGGTAAATTTCAGGTTTTGGAGGGATATGTTTTTAGGAGAAGTAAACCGGCTATATTTGGTATTAGAGTTTTAGGTGGTACGATTAGGCAGAAGTATCCGGTTATTAACTCGAGGAATGGTAAGCGATTAGGTTTAATTCATCAGATTCAGGATAGGGGAAGGAATATTGAATCTGCCTCTAAAGATATGGAGGTAGCTATATCTATTAGAGAAGCTGTCATTGGTAGGGATTTAGATGAGAATGATATAGTATATGTTGATGTTCCAGAGGATCATGCTAGGCGGCTGCTTAGGGATTTCTCAGATATGTTGAGGAGTGATGAGTTGGATGTTTTGAAGGAATTTATTGATTTTAAGAGGAAGTTTAATCCCGCTTGGGCTCGTTGACTAATTACTGGATAATATTTAAATAATCTTGTTTAATTTATTGAGTATTCGTTTAGATGGAGGGTGATGTGGTTTGGTGAAGTTTAAGTTAAATATTAGCTTTCCAAAGGATGGTAAGGCGGTTAGTGTCGAGGTCGATGAGCCATATAGTAGGGTTCTAATAGGTAAGAGGATTGGGGATGTTATTGATGGGAAGGCGTTGAATTTGGAGTATGGTAAATTAAGGATTACTGGTGGTAGTGACAAGAGTGGTTTCCCTATGAGGCCAGATATTCCTGGGGGGAGAAAGGTCTATATACTTGCTGGTAAGGGTATTGGTCTAAGAACTATCAAGGGTAAGACTAAGAAGGGATATAGGCGGCGGATTTTGGTTAGGGGTAATACAATAACTACAGACATATACCAAGTTAATATGGTGGTTGTGGAGTGAGTAAGGTTAAGATTGATAGGCAGTCTGATTTAAATATTGGTACGGCTGGGCACGTAGATCATGGTAAATGCGTGTCCAGCGATACCAAGGTCTATACACCCCTCTATGGAGACTTGGGTATTGGGGATTTATGGGGGATATTGGAAAATAATGGTATAAAAATTCATAGATTGAGTCGAGATGAGGAGATAATCAAAAGATTTATAGATGTATATTCGTATGGGAATAATGGAATTGTTAAATCTAAAGCCCTGCTCTATAGACAAAGATATGATGGACGGATGTATAAAATCATAACATCTACTGGTATGGTTGTCGAAGTATCGCCCATCCATAAGTTACCAGTATATTCTAATGAGGATACTATTAAATGGTTGGAAGCGGATAAACTAGAGGCAGGCATACCTCTACTTGTGGCTTCAGATGATAATTTTAGCCGTGTATCTATTGATGAGATTGATAAAATAGTTGTTCAACGATATAGTGGATACATATATGACCTAATGGTTCCATCACTACATACTTTCCTCGGTGGCTCAGGTCCCATTATACTCCATAATACGACTATTATAGAGGGATTGACTGGTATATGGACGAGTAGCCATAGTGAGGAGCTTAGGAGGGGGATAACGATTAGGATTGGATATGCGGATATGCCTATTTTTAGGTTGACCGGGCCCTCTGGAGAAATATATTGGTCTAGGCCTGAGTTTAATGGATATGGGAATCCTGAGTTGGTGCGTGTCATTAGTTTTGTTGATTGCCCTGGCCATGAAAGTTTGATGGCCAATATGTTATCAGGCGCGGCTGTTATGGATGGGGCTATGTTGGTTATTGCTGCTAATGAGGATGTTCCGAGGCCTCAGACTAAGGAGCATACGATGGCGCTTCAGATACTCGGTGTGAAGCACTTGGTGGTTGTTCAGAATAAGATTGACCTAGTTTCTAAGAGGGAGGCTATAGAGAATTATGAGAAGATTAGGGATTTTTTGTCAACAACTATTTATGCAGACGCCCCGATAATTCCTGTATCGGCGGTGCATAGAATTAACTTGCATTATTTGGTTGAGGCTTTATATAAATATATACCGGTTCCTCATAGGGATCTGGAAAAACCTTTCAGAATGTTCATTATAAGGTCCTTCGATATTAATAAGCCGGGTGAGTCTTTCGAGAAGCTTAAGGGGGGTGTTATTGGGGGGAGTATTGTTCAGGGTAAGGTCTCTGTTGGTGATGAGATCGAGGTATCTCCCGGATATATTTATAGTGAGGAGGGGAAGATAAAATATAAGCCCCTTTACACTGAGGTTAAATCCATTAGGACTAGATATACTTCACTTAAGGAGGCTTATGGAGGTGGATTAATAGGTATTCAGACAGACCTAGATCCTTATCTGACTAAATCTGATGGATTGGTTGGTAGTGTGGCTGGTAAACCAGATACTCTTCCCCCAGTATTATATGAGTTTGATATGAATGTTGAGTTGTTTAAGTATGTGGTTGGGACCGATGAGACTATTTTAGTTAAGGAGCTCAGCAGGGGGGATAGGCTTAGGCTTAACGTCGGTCCCGCAGTTACTCTCGCTATAGTGACTGATGTATCCAGGGAGCATGTGCATGTTAAGCTTATTAGGCCTGTTATCGCTGGTTCGGGGTGGAGGGTGGCGATAGCGGCTCAGGTAAACAATTTGTGGAGGCTTGTTGGTGTAGGGACTGTGGTATGAAGAGGGGTAGTGAATTCAAAAACATCTATTCTTTAAGTAGATGCATTGTAATGGATACTAGTTTTTTGATAGAGTTGTTTAGTAAGGCCGGTTTGCTCGATGATTTTAGGGGTAGATTTATTAACTATAATTTACTTATTCCTAGGTCGGTGTATAGGGAGCTTCTTGAGTTGAGGGATTCGGGCGGTAAGGTTAGTGGGTTTGCTGGTCTGGCATTAAAATTTATCGATACCTCGGGGGTGCTTGTAGTAGATGGTTTTGATGGAGTGGCGGATGAGGATGTAGTTAGCCTGGCTCTGGATAAAGGTTGTTACGTAGCTACGTGTGATAATGATGTGATTAATCGTTGTAGGGAGAGGGGAATTAGACTAATATTTTTATTGAGGGGGATACTTACTATTGATTAGCTTATTAGTTTGAATCGGTATGGGTGATTTTATATGTTATATCGTTATAGGGTTAGGGATATAATTAGCATAAGCCCTAGTTTATTTGGTGAGGATCTTAAGGAGGCGGCGTATAAACAATTATCTAGAAAGTATGCTGGTTTATATGATGATGAACTTGGTTATGTAATTGATATTGGTAATATCGATGTGGATCCTCTTGGCAAGATTATTTCAGAGGATGGGTCATCTAATCACAGGGTGGTTTTCGATGTCTATACATTTAAGCCTCTTAAGGGTGAGGTTGTCGAGGGAGAGGTTGTTGGGATAGAGAACTTTGGCATATTTGTGAGGATAGGTCCTATAGATGCCTTGGTCCATAAATCGGTTTTGATGGATGATATTATAGATATTAATAAGGCTGAGGGTTATGTAGTCGGTAGGAAGAGTGGCCGTGTCATTAAGAAGGGGGATGTTGTTAGGGCAAGGGTTTTAGATTATTCTCCTCCTAAGGGATTCTCACTTATGAAGATAGCTTTATTCATGAAGTCTAAGGGATTAGGTAAGGTTGAGTGGCTACAACCCGTTACAGAGACGGGGGGTGAAGGCGGTGAAGGGTAGGAAGGCTTGTAGAAAGTGTAAATATATAGTTGATTCTAAGGTTAATGAGTGTCCTGTATGTGGCTCCAAAGACTTTACTACTAGGTGGTCTGGCTTCATAATAGTGTTGGATGAGGCTACTAGGCTTAAAGATATGCTTCCCTTGGAGAAAGAGGGTATGTATGCCGTCAAGATTATGTGAATTGGATATAGAAATATTTTTTCCGGAGAAATATCATCCTTATGTACGTAGGATACTGGGCGATATATATAGTGGGGATAATTATTCATCAATTAAGCAGAGGATATTATCAATTTGGTCTGCTGGCGGATACATAGCCGCTGTGGGGGATAGAGTTACTTATGACCTCTTAAAATTGGGTTTAGTTCCTGATATTGCATTTATTGATAGGAAGGAGGAGCGGGGTCCCGCGCCGCGAATTGACCTAGATTTCTTTAATGGTTACGAATCTGTTATAAATAGGAAGAGTACTATTAATATGGGTTTATGT
>WAJV01000069.1 GCA_015523725.1 Candidatus Geothermarchaeota archaeon | reverse complement strand
GAAAATGCAGCTCCAGGAGGAGACGTAGACAGGGTGGGCTTATACAATTTTAAGGAAGCTCTTAACCTAGATTTAACTAGAAGCACTAGAAGTCTAATAATGAAGCTAATTAAAGGTATTCAAATATTTAAATCAAACTTCATAGTTATTAGAAAAGAGGAATAATGTTATATGGTCAGACCATGTTTTTATAATAGATTCAATAGGCTATAAATATATAGGATTATCAATCCGATGACCATAGTTAGCCCGACTAATGGGGCACCTACCTTTATAAAATCGGAGAAGGATATATTAAGCCCCTCTTTATCACTAATTGCTATAATAACTATATTCGGTGAAGAAGCTATTGGAGTCAGATTCCCTCCAAAATTAGAGCCCAGCAATAATACCCACCATAATATATTCCCACCATAAATATGCGATAGCTTCTCAATCACCGGCACCATCATCGTGACATATGGAATATTATCAATGAAGCCAGACACAAGGACAGAGATAAACCCAAGTATTATAGCGAAAAACCACTCATTGCCGGTTTTAATCAATAATAGAGAATTCGCCAAAATATCTATTACACCAGTCTCTACTAGGCCACCAACCAATACAAAGAAACTACCAATGAATAATATAATATCCCACTCCAACTTAGATAATAATTCACCTATATCCGGTTTAACAAATAGTAACATTAAAGTTGCACCAGCTAAACCAATAACTGCTGGTGATATACCAATTAAGCCTTGAATAAAAAACACCACTATAGTTAAGATGAATACATATACACCATATCTCAACCTATCCATATCCTTGACAAAAGAGTATTCATCCAACTCCTCGAGATAGAAAGACAATTCATCATCATCAATTTTATAGACCCAATTAAAAAAGGCTAGTGATGCAAATAAACTAAGTAATGTTAGTGGAGTCATGAAAAAAATAAAGTCTAAAAAAGATAGGTGCGCATGCAGACCAACAATCATATTAGTAGGTTCACCAATCAACGTGGCGTTCCCACCTATATTTGCCGCGAATAATTGGGTCATTAATAATGGTCTTGGATCTTTGTTCACGACCCTACAAATGGCGACTGTTATAGTCGAGAATATAAGCATTACAGTGACGGCGTGTAAAAATGGGGATAAAAGCCCTGCGGCTAAAGTAATTAAATAAAAGAATTTTCTATAAGTTCCTGAAGATTTAGCAACTTTAACCGCCAGGAAATGGAATAAACCTAGTTCCTTAAGCACCTCAACCATTACCATCATGCTTAGTAGAAGTAATAATGTCTCGAAATCAATATAATGAATCGCCCTATCTATATCGAGTATACCAGTGACCAGCAGAAGTGTAGCACCAGCCATCACAGCAATGCTTCTATGAATCCTTTCCGTAATAACCAGGTAAAGAGTCAAGCTAAATATTATTACTGCTAGCAATGCATGCATTTTCCCACACCTTAGAGAAACACATAAATCTTAGGTGGATCCTTCGATAGACATTATGATATAAGTAATATGGGATAATCTAACCTTGATATAAGATCCAGGACCCTGGTACTAACATCCCTATCCCTCTCCTTAAAATAGTTCTTTGAAAAGACTATTAGATCAGGTTTAAAATTACTTACTATATCTATTATAGACTCCACCCCAGGTTTATGCAGGATCTTCATGGTAATCCTAACCTTATACTTTGCTTCGAGCGACTCAAGTTTCTCCAATATCTTGACCGTCCTTCTACTCCCAAACTTCCTCAACTCCCTTAACAAAATGGATTTATCGTCACCTATCTGGACCAACCTATCAATAATCTCCTCCTCCTCTGGAATATATATACCGATGATATTTTCAGCCGATGGAGCAATCTCCTCCAAAAATTCACAGAATCTATTTGAATCCAAAAGCGACTCATCAATAATAATTACTATCTTATCCAATTTTTTCCTCCTAATTATTGCCGCCGATTGCTGTAATACAGAAGTCACAGATGATATTAACTCTTCATACTCTTTACCAATCCTATCCTTGGTCGATTGAAAATAAGGTCTTTTCCCCTCCTCATCCATACCAAGCCACCCAACGACAATAAAAATTAAGTACTCAATCTGTCTTACACCATAAATATATTAAGAAACAACATTATTCAAAAACTGATATTATATAGGTATTTCCCACAATTGATAGTATACATTATATTCACATTTAATATAACTACTAATATATTTTGTTTCATACATTTATATCTTCTTGTAAAATGAGTAAGAGGATATTAGTAATATATGATAATTCAGATGTAGCTGTTAAAGCATTGACGCATGCACTTACCTTAACGTATAGTGGAGACTCGATAAACATTCTCTATATAATCGATAAATCGACTTACAATAATATAAGGGAAGGAGTTGAGAGTATGGGAGGCGGGGAAAGCGATCTAAATAGGGCTGTAACCGATATAGAGCATAGATTTAGAAAAAGGGTAAGTAACTTCCTCCAAGAATGTAGGAATAGAGGAATAAATGCACATACTTTATTCAAAATTGGGAACATATATGAGGAGGTCCTTAATGAGATAAATTCCCGGGATTATTCCCTTGTAGTTATACCTCATAGCCAAACATTTAAGGAGAAAATTGTTGGACTACTAGAGTCAATTATAAAGAACTTCCATGGGAACATATTGATTGTAAAGTGAATGGGATTCGCTATTGATTTGAAGTTTTTTTGCGTAAATACTCTTCGGCATCCAATGCAGCCATTGCTCCAAATGCAGCTGCAGTAACCATCTGCTGATATCTCGGGTCCATTACATCACCAGCGGCAAAGACACCCTCAACACTCGTTTTAGTTCCATTAGATACCTTTATATATCCATGTTCCGTCAATTCAAGCTTACCTTTAACTAAGTCGGTTGATGGTATATGCCCTATAGCAATAAATACTCCATCAACACTCAAAGTTTTTTCATGTCCACCACCTACTGACTTTAATTTAATAGCCTCTACTTTATCTTCTCCAAGGATATCAACCACAACATAATTGTAGAGAATCTCAACATTAGGTAACTTCATTAATTTATCCTGCAAAACTTTATCTGCCTTGAGCTTATCTCGCCTATGAATTAAATAAACCTTCTTAGCTATATTAGATAGATATATTGCATCAGTTACGGCAGAGTCGCCGCCCCCCACTACGGCTACATCCATATCTTTAAAGAAATATCCATCACAGACAGCGCAGTAAGAGACGCCTCTCCCCAATAACCTTCTCTCAGACTCTAAACCTAGTTCCCTATATTTAGCTCCTGTAGCAATAATCAATACCCTACCCAAATAATTCTCCTTCCCAATAAATACTTTGAATGGCCTACTACCCAAATCTAAGTCTGTCGCGTCAGCGTCTATAAATTCTACCCCGAATCTCGCGGCTTGTTCCCTCAACTTACTCATCAATTCTGGACCATCGATACCATCGGGAAACCCTGGATAATTCTCCACCTTGGTAGTGGTCATCAACTGTCCTCCCCAAGAATAACCAGCCACCATTAAGGTTGAGAAACCCGCACGAGAACAATAAATCGCTGCAGTCAATCCTGCCGGGCCGGAGCCGATGATAACCACATCATAGAGTTTATTAGGAACTCCCTTCTTCTCATGCCTCATGACACTAAGCTTAAGAGGTGTCTTGCCCTTAAGACTAAACATACTACTCAAATATGGACACCTTATAAGAGGTTACCATACCCAATAAATAAATGCTTCAATAACAAACGGAATCGACACTTATATAAAATTTATATCTATCAATAACTTTGGCAATTCCGATATATCTTTAATTATATAGTCGGCTCCATGACTCTTTAACAAATCATACTCTTTATACCCAGTTAATACGCCGACCGTAATCAAACCAACCCTCCTACCAGACTCCATATCCACCCAGTAATCCCCAACAAAGATGGTTTCAGTTGGATTGGCATCATAATTATTTATTATTTTTTTCAATAGGTCAGCTCTTAAAAATGTTATATCTTCGGTTTCAGGATCCTGCATACTAATTGTATAAACATCATCCACGTAGTTATCCAAGCCGAAGTATCTAAGTTCTAACCATATATCGTCCGGATCCGCATCTCTACCAGTAGATACAATAACCTTAAAACCCTTATCCTTCAACCATTTTAATGTATCAATGGCTCCCTTTATCGGCCTATCATCACTATGTATCCACCCACTATAAAGCCGCCTAAATATTCTCCAGAACAACCTCCTATCAATATCTTGTGGCAATAATTCATTGAGAGAATCTCTCCTAAAGTTATCCATAAAAGTATCCCAACTAACTCTAGGTAGACCCATTTTTAGCCTAGTTTTATTATAGGTTTCATAGAACCTCCTCAATGTATCCAGAATAGTTAAATCCAAGTCTAAGATAGCCAGCCTCATATCTAAGATTTACCTCCATTTAGATAACTAAATATAATACAATCATCTACAATTATTCACTAAACTATTTTCACGCCCTATTTCTTAAAAATAACTTTCATCTCCTATTTTCCAATCCCCAACTAAATACGACATAAAATGCTCCACCGCTATCTTATGCTTTTTATAATATTTTTGAAGCAGAGATATTCATAATTTTGCTTCAATTAACCTAATATGCGCTTTCTAAGTATATGCATCAAATATAAAGAGCTTCAAGCTAATGAATAAATGGATGAGATGTATGG
>WAJV01000068.1 GCA_015523725.1 Candidatus Geothermarchaeota archaeon | reverse complement strand
TAGGTTGTTTAATTGCATGATGCTATAGGCTTCTACGGCATCAGGTGTTTATTATTCACTCAATGTTGCCATATTATCTAAGAGCAACTGATATACGCCCTGATATATTTAATTCGTTTACTTATTTGGCTTGATAATGTTTATTTTGTGGTTTTTATGTCGCATGGTGTAGTTTTTATAACTGGTGGTAGTAGGGGTATTGGTAGGGCTACTGTATTAAAGTTTGCAAAGGAGGGCTTCACAGTCTTCTTCTCCTATAACAGTAGGCGTGATAAGGCGGAGGAGGTGGCTGGGGAGGCTGGTGGTGAGGTTTATTATGTTAGGATGGATGTAGCTGATCTCGATAGTGTCCATGGGGCCTATGAGTTTGTCTCAGGGAAGGTTAGATATCTCAATGTATTGGTAAATAATGCTGGTATAGCCTCCTTAACATCTTTCCGTGAATTGACTTATGAGGAGTGGGAGAAAGTAATTAAGGTGGATTTGACCGGCGTCTTCCTCGTTACAAAGACATTCCTACCTCTATTGATGAATGCTCCCTGGGCTTCCATAGTGAATGTAGCTAGTATAACTGGCCAGACTGGCCATGTATTGAGTTCAGCTGCATATTGTGCCGCCAAGGCTGGTGTAATAGGTTTCACTAGGAGGCTTGCGGTAGAGTTAGCTCCTAATATTAGGGTTAATGCAGTTGCTCCAAGCATAGTCGAGACTGATATGACTAGGTCATTATTGGATACTGAGGAGAAGAGGAGGAGGGCGGCGGCGCTACATCCATTGGCTAGGGTGGCTAGGCCTGAGGAGATTGCTGAGGCAATCTATTTCTTAGCGTTGGGTGATAAAACCGGTTTTATAACTGGACAAGTTCTTAATGTTAATGGTGGAAGACTCATATGCTGAGTCATAGACTATGTTCCCAATGTATGTCTCCACCCAATTCCATATACCAATAATTCTCTGGTATCTCTAAGCATGCAGAGTTGGTAGTAATGAATATTTGAGAGAATAATCTCGAATCTTTTTTCAAACAGCCTATTTTTATTATTTTTCTTTAGTATCTGCTTAGGTAATCTATTAATGCATCCTTAATTGTGTTGTAGAGATCTATAGTGGTCTGTTTATCGAATTGTAGGTTTAGGTTTAGGCCGGCTAATGAGACCTTTATTTCACCCTTTATCCCTATTTTCGCCAGTCCCCTATTTTCTATTATGCTGTTCGCTATATCCAGTAAATTATCTTTGTTTATGGTTTGGTGTATATCTATTGTATTGTTTTGCCCCGATTGTATAGTGATTGTTTTATTGTACCATCCATCCCCTACATAGATATCATTTATATATAGTTTATAGTTGATTGAGTGTATCTGTATGGGTAGCATGCCTCCATTATGTATCTCCACCCCTATTATCAGGTTTATTCCCTCTACTGCATCGAGCATCATGGGTAGAGTGGCTCCGCCGCTGAGTATAGCTGTTAGGCCTATTAGTAGTGCCTTTGATTTATTTATCTTTATTGGTGGATCCCCTAGTTCGATTGAGTTTATTGAGGCCTCAATATTCTTATAGGAGTAGTATAGGGTTATTCCAGATAAAATTATTATTGTTAGTACTATTCCAGCTATGAATTTGGTTTTGCTGGGCATTTGTCCTCATCAATTGGGTGGTGTATAATACCTAATATAATTTATTATTTAATGTAATTAAATATAGTGTTCCACTTCAATCTCTCTTTTAGTGTGATGTTTAGCTATGATTATTGGGAATAGGGAGAGGATTATATTAACAGCTACTGCCTTTAACCTATTATTTGAATATTCTATGAGGGGGATAAACGGCTTAGTTAGGCAGCCACTGCTTCTCCCCCTATTAGCGATAATTTACCTAACTTATTTCACTCTATTTGAGGATGTGATAACGAGATATAGGCTTAGGGACTATCAAGTCCTAATCATTGGATTCATTTATGGAGATTTAACGGCCTTGATTCTGCCAGGTGGAGGCTTCACGCCGCCCCTCTATTTGGGGATAAACTGGGGGAATCTACTCTACATAAATATTGTTTGGTGGGGGATAACCCAGGGGATACTGACATTCTATTTAGCTACGAGGATAACGCCTAGGGATTGGGGCCATAAACTACTTTCGTGGAGGGGATGGATAGCATCCATATTCTTAATGACGATAATTTATTTAATACTCAGGATGTATGCTAGGGGGTTGCCTTCAACGAGGCCGGGCGCCATAACAGTCATAATAATCATTACACTAGTATTATTGGCTGTATTGAAGAAGACTGTTGGGATAGAAGCTTCTATACCGATGTATAAACCATTGATGGTAATGGATGTGGTCGCGGCCTCTACAGTATTAATATTCATGCTATCCGCGGTATTCTTAACATATGGCTCTACATGGGTATCAATCCATCTAGTAAATATGCCTGCATTGAGACTCGTATCAATATGGACACTATTAGTTGGAATAATAATTGTCCTCTACAGAATATTATCGAGAAACCCTATACCCGTTTAGATTAGTTATTGAAGTAGGGATTGAGTTTGTTTACCAGAATACTACCTATTAAATTGATTTGTTTTTATGTTGTGTTTAGGTGGATTGTTTCTCTATGAATTCATGGATTAATTTGTTGATTTTATCTGGTTTTTCATATAGTATTAGGTGGCCGGCGTCATCTATTATTTCGAGTCTAGATTCTGGTATTAACTTTTTTAGTGTCTTGGAATGCTCTGGAGGCGTCACTTTATCATCCCGTCCAACTATTATTAGTGTGGGCGCCTTTATGTTGACTACTGTATTGGATGCATCGTAGTCTTTATAGAATTTCGAGTATCTAAATACGTGTGGTGGGAGTCCCTCTATATAGTCCTTATTGTCTCTGAGGAATTCTTGATATATTTCTTCACTTGTTTTTTCTGAGAAGAATATTTTTCTGTAGAGTCTCCTGGTTAAGAAGTTTTCTGTATATAATAGTTTTCTCCATATTATCGGTGGTAGTCTCCACACTATCTTATCTATATAGTCTGGAGTGAATTTGGATAGGGAGCCTATGAGAACCAGTCCCTTGAGCCTATTCTTTGAGGCATATTCCTGTGCAACGATTCCACCGAAACTATGTCCCACTAGGTATAGGTGGTCTGGATCTATACTCTTGACATCTATTACCGCCTTTAAATCATTTATATAGTCTTCTAGAGTTACTCTCAATGGCTTATCGGATTGGCCGTAGCCTCTCTGGTCATATGCAACCGTCCTATAATATTTCTTAAAGTATTTTATTTGGTGTTTCCAGTTACTTATTTGGCCTGGGGAGCCGTGTAGAAATATTATTGTGGTTTTTCCGCCGTATTTTTCCTCGGCCTCCGAATCATAGATGTGTATATTTATTTCATTTACCTCTATATATTCTCCAATACTCATTCTCTTAATCAATCATATATATGGATGAAGTATATTTTATTTGCATAAAATGTCTAGAATGGACTCGACTCTTATTCCTGGTTTGGGTGTATTCACTATTGGTTTTCTAACATTTATAATTGTTTTATTGTTGAGTCCGCTGTTGCCTGGTATTGATGGGCCTTATTATGCTGTTCAGGTTATGTGGATACTTAGATATGGTTGGCTCAAGTATATGGATCCACCAGTTACATTTTATTTGATGGCTTTGGCCACTGGCTTAATAGGTGATGTATTTATTGGGGTTAAGTTTATTGTCTCAATCTTCACGGCTTTAGCGACATTACCTATCTACATGTTTTTCCGTAGGTTTAGTGGTTCATCGGCTGCTGGTCTGGCCGCCGCGATGGTGTTTGTATATAATCCATTTATTTATAGGTTGATTGGAGATTTTATGAAGAATGCGGTTGCACTGTTTTTCTTATTGGTTGGTTTGTATTATTTGGTGGTGTGGGATGGGAGTCATAATAGGAATTTGATTATTGTTTGGATAATGTTTGTATTATGTGGTTTGACGCATATACTTGTCTTCGGGGTCTTCGTGTTATATATTCTCCTATTCTCAGTAACTCTGTTTTTGGTTGGTGAGGTGAGAAGATCCATCTATTTGCTGATTCCACTATTGGTGGTTTTTATTGTATTTGTTCTGGCTCCGTTCTTGACTGGTGGTGATATATGGAAGGCATTTAACATATTGAATAAGATTTTTTATGGTGCTACATTCTCGCCTCCTCCTAGGGTTGAGTGGTTATTATTGGGTTATGGAGCGGCTTCCGCATCTCTTCTGGTTGGTTATGGATATTATAGGGGTGGGGAGTCTCGTTATTCATTATTTTTCCTCATCAATGGTTTTGTTTGTTTATTTATTAATTTCCCCTTGATTCCTAGGAATATATTGTTTAGGACTCAGCTTATGACGGTTGTTCCGCTGGCGTTTACGGTGGGCGGCGTAGCTAGTAGCCACCGTCTCCGGGCTAGGGAGTTAGGTGGCATAATATTCATAGTTGTACTCATCTTATCCCTATCTGTACATTCCATATATGGTGTTAGGCCAAGTATATCTGTGGGTGAGTATGATGAGTTGAAGAGTTTCATTGGATCGGTTGGTGGGGATGTAGGGTATGTTGTTCCAGACGTTAGGCTTAAATACTGGGTTGAGACTTTATCGGATGATGTTGCCAGGAGATTTGATCCTACTCTATTAAAGAACTATGACCACCTATATCTGGTAACAGATTTTAGAAGTAGGTTTATACCTAAGAATGTTAGGCTTGTTTATGAGGGAGTGTTTATTAGGGTTTATGAGTTTAGACCTCCATTTTCTCCATAGATTATAACTGGGTGTTGGGTGAACCCTAATTTAAGTTACTCAATATCATATTTGATTGTTTGGAGAGTCTGGTGTTGATGGTGGATAGGCGTAGATTCCTCATTATATCGGCTACATTAGCCTCAGGTGCATTAGCCTTATACCTTTACATGACTTATTCTAGGCTAGGTTCTGAGGAGGCGGAGGAATATGGATATAGTGTCGTTGCCGATGAATTGGTTATACCTTGGTCTATAGCTGTTTTGGATGAGGGTGTTTATCTTGTTACTGAGAGGATAGGTAGGCTAACCCTTATTAATAGGGGGAGGGTGAGTAGTGTGAAGGAGTTTAATGTGTATACTGGTGGTGAGGCCGGTCTACTGGGCTTAGCCCTCGACCCCGAATTCAATGCGAATAGGTATATCTATCTATATATGTCCTATAAATCGGGCGTGGATGTATTTAATAGGGTTGTTAGATATCGGTTTAACCCTGCCTCATATTCATTGGATGAGGGTAGGGTTATAATCGATGGTATACCTGGGTCGAATATCCATAATGGAGGGAGGATAAGGTTCGGCCCAGACAATTATCTATATATTACTACTGGTGATGCATCGAATCCAGGGTATTCACAAGATATTAATAGCTTGGGTGGGAAGATACTTAGGGTGGGTGGAGACGGCTCAATACCTAAGGATAATCCATTTAATAATCCGGTTTATTCATATGGGCATAGGAATCCGCAAGGAATAGATTGGCACCCGGTTACGGGTGTATTGGTGGAGAGTGAGCATGGGCCTATTGGGCATGATGAGATAAACCACATAATTAGGGGAGGTAATTATGGCTGGCCCGATGTAGTGGGTAGTGGTGGAGATAAATATATTCCCCCTATATATGAGACTGGTGAATCCACTATAGCTCCATCTGGGTCTAGTTTCATAGATAGTGAATTATTTATTGGTTATAGGGATTGGTTCGCCGTCGCGTGTCTAAGGGGTGAGATGCTTGCCCTATTCAATATTGATATGGAGTTGAATGTAGTTGATGTGAAGCGGTTGTTTCGAGGTGTCTTTGGTAGGCTTAGGGATGTTGTGGTTGATTCCGATGGTTCACTACTTATCTTGACTAGTAATAGGGATGGGAGAGGCAGCCCTAGGCCGGGTGATGATAAGGTTATAAAGGTGTATCCAGGGTAGAATCTGGTTATTATTATATTTGTGCCCCCTAATCCCATTGATTAATCGTATTTTAGGTAGGTTAGATAGGTTATTAGGGTTATTAATGCTATGGAGGCCATTAGGATAGGGACATTATTTAATCCATAGGCATCAGCTATGTATCCGGCTAATATGGATGTGGAGAAGCCCCCTATCATTCCTAGGGAGACTGTTAACCCATATATTGTACCATGTCTATTGACTATGCTTCCACCCAGCATCGGTCCATATATGATTGGCATGTATGAGTACATTACATATCCAAGTATTGTTAGGGGAATTAATGTATAGATTGTGCCATTGAGTTGTAATAACGTTATTGGGCTTATCATCATCAGTATTGATATGAGTATTGTATAGGGTGTTAACATATATTTATCAATGATTATGCCTGAGAGAAGTTCCCCGGTTATTCCTGATATTATTAGGGCGGATATGAATAGGTTTATTATTGCTTGGCTCGTGAGCCATTTGGATAGGATGAGTGGTATATAGCTATATGTGATTCTATTAATGGATACCACCGTGATATATATGGCTAGAATAATCCCAATCTTCTTTATATTTATCCTTCTCTGGATCCTCCTACTCGTCTCTTTTATACTCTTTACTTTGAGGATTTTTATTGATGTTATGCCTGAGGCTATTGCAAGGATTGAGAATATGGTTATTGGTGTTCTCCAGTCGTAGTAGATTGATAATATCCCGCTCGTTATGAATACTGCTAATACACCTATGTCGCCGGCTGAGGTTACTATTCCGAACGCCCTCCCTCTCCTGACTTCTCCATATAGGTTCTCTGTAAGTCCATAGGCTATTGGGTGGTAGAAGCTGGCCCCGATGCCCATTATTAGTTGACCGATTATTAGGGTGGGGTAATTATGTGACTGGACGGTTATTAATCCACCTATGCCTAAGGTGAGCATGCCAATGCCTAGAATGGGTCCGGCCTTAATATTGCTTGATAAGTGGCCGAAGATTGTTTGGAGAAGTATCATTGATATAAATACGGCGTTTACTAATACTCCAGACTCCAAGTAAGTTAGCTTGAACTCACCTACTACTTGGGGTAGTACTGTGGATAATATTACTATGTTTGAGTCGTTTATGATGTGTGTGAAGAATAGGGTGAGTATATTGGGATCTAAATTTCTGTCCATATATAAACGATTTGGGTTGATTACTATAATTTGTTTATTCTATCTTGTTTATAATGTCTAGTTAGTGATTCACTATTTGGTTAATAAAGATATTTATTTAGTTATATGGTTTCAATTGATTTAGTATGCGTTTATTAGCGGCTATTATTGGAGCCACTCTATTCCATATTATGGCGATATTATCTAGCGTATTTGGTTTGGGACCTTATTATTATAGGATTTTCTGGGGAGGTGGTCTAGATCCATTGTTGACTGCTGCATTACTTATCCTGACATTCTCTCCCACATTTATTGTAGGTGTCTTCACAGTATTGTTATCTATGTTGGGTGGGGCTGAGCCGGGTTTGAGGAGGATGTTGTTTAGAAGTATTAGTAATGTGATTATAGGCATTGTTCTCTTCATATTTACTGGGGTTTTTGTTGGGTTGGCGGTTGAGTTATTATTGGGTAATTCCAGCTATCTATTTTATGTTGCCTGGATTGGGTTAACGTTTCCTCTACACGCTATTTTGTCCTCTCCCTTAGGATGCATTGTTATGTATATAGTGATTTTATTGGTTGTGTGGGCTAAGTCTTAAACTAATTGGGTTTCTATATTCCCTAGTAAATATCTATTCTTCTTTTTTGTTATGGTTTACTATTTTTTGGCTGTATAATTCTTTTTATTGCATTCTCTCCGAAATTTTCTCCATAGCATCTCCATTATGATGGCTGATGCATCATCCGGCATTAATACATTGAGTTCCTCCATGATCTTACTGTCTTTTCTCCATAGGCCGAAGCAATTCCTTATATATAGTCCCAGTGTGTAGTGGTATTTAGCTATGAACTCTATTGGGTTCATATTTATTATCTTTTCTCCGAATTCACACGTAAGTAGGTTAAATAGTATATCGACCGCCTCATCAACGGTTTCCGGTGTCTTGGTATTCTGACAGTTCTCAATATATCTGATTAATATGTATTCACCTGCTTCTCTCTCG
The DNA here is from genome assembly GCA_015523725.1 of Candidatus Geothermarchaeota archaeon. Taxonomy (GTDB): domain Archaea; phylum Thermoproteota; class Nitrososphaeria; order Geothermarchaeales; family JDFR-13; genus WAMZ01. Next base: position 7,442 of record WAJV01000068.1, on the reverse strand, counting down.
ATCTTGGCCTCGATTAGGTTGCTTGGTTTAGCCATACACTATAAATGTCTATGTCCCTATTATTAAATTGAGTTGTTGCATATTCATAGTTATGCATCGTTACAATAGGTTTTTGATTCTATTGGCTTCTGGGTTAAACCATGTATATAGAATTGGATTGTGTTTGACCTATTATTGACGTTGATTTATTCCATGAATATTTTTATTGCCTGTACTGGGCATGCTACTTCACATGCTAGGCAGAATATGCATTGATCCTCATTTACTGGGTCGGATTTATCTGTTCTATATTTCTCCCACAATTCCTTATCATCAGGGTTATTTGGGTCAATTATCCTATCGTTACCTGTACCTAGGTTACCTGGGTTCAATGCCCACTCGAACACGCTTACTGGGCATACATCCATACAAGCTCCATCTGCTACGCAGGAGTCCCAGTCCACTGCGACTATTGATCCATGTATCCCTAGTTTTGTTGGGTATGGGACGCCCGGTTCTCCGGATTCTCTCTCAACCCCCTCTCCCCATACTATATGTCCCTTATGCTCCCCTGTTTTCGGTAGCTTTGTTTTGAATTCTGGGTCGATGGGTCTTGATTTATAATCTACTTCCCTAACCAATCTAATCACATATAAATGGATTTCAGCTGAAGCAAATAAAAATGATAAATTTTTTCTCTGAAAAAATATATATTTAGCTGATATGGTTAATGTAATTATTGTCTACAAAACCTGTTTTTGATTCTATATTTAATTCAATAGCTTCCATTTAGTATGGTGTTCAACCGATTCTTTATGAATTTATATAGGTATTGGCTTGTATAAGCCTCGCTTCTATTGTTTAGGTAGGCTTTATAAATACTTAGTCCCTCATGGTCTCCAGCCTCCTCTAATGTTCTTAGTACAGTATGTTTATCGAGTCTCTCTGTTTTTATCCAGGTTTGGAGTCTAATTGTCTCACCAGCTATGATATGCATCATTTTCCTGTTTTCCATGTTTTTCTCTGCATGCTTAATTAGGAATCTGCATCTCCATTTAATTAGATTCCTCCAGTTGTATCGGGGTATGAGGTGGACTATTTCTCTCCCATATATTACTAGGTGGTTCTCGATAAAGTCTTTTTGGTATATGGTTAGGAATTTATATGGATAGCCTTTTACCAATGGATCCTCTATATTCTCAAGTCTCTCCCATGCAAGGTCGACTTCATATGCATCCATATCCCTACATGAATCTTCTAGAATGTCTTTTAGGTTTGGTATTATTTTTTCATTGGTTATTACGGCGAAGAAGTCTATATCACTGATTCTCGGTATATAGTCGCATCTTACTATTGATCCATAGAGTATTAATGAGTATAGGCTCCTCTTTAGATAATTATTTCTCTTTATTGAGTCTATTATTCTATTGCTCAGCCGGTTTATTATCGCATCTCTCACAAACAATGGTTTATTATAGTCTATTTATTTGTTTTTATTTATGTATGAAAATATACATTAAAGATTTATAAATAACTCTATTGTATATATTTAGACATGCATATACAAAAAGATACAGTGAATAAAACAAAACACTCGAAGCCTATTATCAAGAGGATTAAGGTTAACATTAACCCAATTAGGTTATTCGTTGGGCTTAGGGAATTATTTGATTACTGTTATATACTTGAGTCGAGTAAGGGGGTCAATAGACTGGCTCGGTATACATTTATTGGATTCTCTCCTAGACTTGTTATTAGGATTAAGGATGGTAATATACTCGTATTGGATTCAGCTGGAGTTATTGATTCCGATTATTTATTAGATGATCCATTTAGTGTCCTTCGGTTATTGGTGGATTATAGAGGTGGAAGTAGTTTCAGGTTTTTGGGTGGGGCGGTTGGCTATATATCTTATGATGCCATTAGGTACTGGGAAGCGGTTCCCAGTGATTCCGCTGATGAGCTTGGGTTTCCCGATATTGAGATGGGGTTATATGATGATGGATTTATATTTGATAACTATACTGGTGAGGTTTTTTACTTTACTTGGGGTAGGGATAGGAGTTCATCTGTAGTTGAGTTAGGCTTGAATGATTTTTCTGTCGGTGAGTTAGTTTATACCTCTCCTAGGTTGAATATGAGTAGGGATTATTATGATGGGATGGTTGCTAGGGCTAAGGACTATATCGAGTCTGGGGATGTTTTCCAGGTGGTGGTTTCTAAGCGATATGATTTTGGAGTTGATGGTGATTTAGTTGGTTTCTATCTGAATTTACGTAGGATAAATCCCTCCCCCTATATGTATTTCCTGCAGATGGGTGATAGGGTTATAATAGGCTCTAGTCCAGAGATGTTGGTTAGGGTTGAGGATGGTTTAGTCGAGACATATCCGATTGCTGGTACACGGCCTAGGGTTGGTGATCCCGTTAGGGATAGGGAGTTGGCTAGGGAGCTCTTATCAGACCCTAAGGAGAGAGCGGAGCATGTTATGTTGGTTGACTTAGCTAGGAATGATGTGGGTAGGGTGGCTGAGTATGGGAGTGTCGTGGTTAAGGAGTTTATGATGATTCAGGAGTATAGCCATGTACAGCATATTGTATCGAGGGTTGTGGGTAAGCTTAGGGATGGCCTCGACTCATTCGATGTATTTAAGGCATTATTTCCAGCTGGGACTGTGACCGGTGCACCTAAGATCAGGGCTATGGAGATTATCGATGAGTTGGAGCCTTCTAGGAGGGGGCCTTACGCCGGGGCTGTGGGTTACTTCTCCTATAATGGTAATATGGATTTCGCAATTACTATTAGGACATTGATAGGTTATGGTAGTAAATGTAGTATCCAAGTGGGTTCAGGCATAGTTATGGACTCGACTTCAGATAGGGAGTGGGATGAGACTGAGAGTAAGGCGGCTGCATTATTTAAGGCTCTCTCGCTCCCTGGTGATTCTTCATGAAGGTATTGATTATAGATAATTATGATTCATTCGTCTATAATTTGGTTCAGTATGTGGGGTTACTGGGGGCTAAGCCGATTGTATATAGGAATGATGAGATAGATTTGGGTAGAGTTTATGAGCTTAACCCAGATAGAATTATTATTTCACCGGGTCCCGGGACCCCAATAAATAGGCGTTACTTCGGTGTGTGTAGAGATATATTACTTAGTGTTAGTAGGAGTGTTCCTACGCTGGGTGTATGTCTGGGCCATCAAGGAATCATATATGTATATGGTGGGCGTATAGTTCGGGCTAGGCGTATTATGCATGGTAAGACTAGTTTAGTTAAGCATGATGGAATGGGTGTATTTAGGGGGATTGAGAATCCCTTTGAGGCCGCTAGATATCACTCTTTGGTCGGTGATCCAGGTAGTCTACCCGACTGTCTTGTGGTGACTGCACAATCGGTTGATGATGGTGAGGTTATGGGTGTTAGGCATATTGAGTATCCTATTGAGGGCATTCAATTCCACCCGGAGTCTGTATTGACTAAGGTTGGGTTAAGGATTATTAAGAATTTCTTGGATGGGTGGTGAGTTGGGTTTGATTAGGGAAGGTATTAGGAAATTGGTTGAGGGTAGGGACCTAAAATTTTCTGAGGCGGAGCAGATTATGGTTGAGATATTGTCTGGTGAGGCTACTCAGGCTCAGATAGGTGGTTTCTTAGTTGCGTTGAGGATGAAGGGCGTAGGTGTTGATGAGGTTGCAGGATTCGCCTCGGTTATGAGGAGGTATTGTGAGAGGATTTATCCTAGTGTCAGGGGTAGGATTGTTGACACTTGTGGTACTGGTGGGGATAGGGTTAAGACGTTTAATGTTAGCACTGCAGCTGCATTTGTTGTTGCTGGATCTGGTATATATGTGGCTAAACATGGGAATAGGTCGGTGACTAGTAATTGTGGAAGTGCCGATGTATTGGAGGAGCTTGGTTTCAACCTTAGTGTGGAGCCTAGTGTTGTTGAGAGGATGATTGAGAGGGTTGGAATGGGGTTTATGTATGCACCTAGGTTCCATCCCTCTATGAAGGTGGTGGCTGGAGCTAGGAGGGAGATAGGTATTCGCACTGTCTTCAATATACTTGGTCCATTGACTAATCCGGCTGGTGTGGATGCCCAGGTACTTGGTGTTTACGACGCTGATATTATGGACTTGATGGTGAGTGCCTTAAAGATGCTTGGTGTTAGGGATGCCATGGTTGTCCATGGATTGGATGGGCTTGATGAGATATCCATTATTGGTAAGACGAGGGTTGAGTGGCTTAGGGACGGTGAATTATTTAGGTTTGAGATTAGTCCTAGGGATTTCGGGTTTAGAGCCGCTGATCCTAGTGAAATAAGGTCATTGGGTCCTAAGGAGAATGCAGAAATCATTTTCAAGATTCTTTATAATCTTTTGGATGAGGGTGACCCGAGGAGGAACATGGTTTTATTGAATGCCGCCGCCGGCATTGTGGTTGGAGGGGGTGCCGACGACTTAACCTATGGTTTGGAGGTTGCGAGGGAGTCGATTGAGAGTGGGTCTGCATACGATAAGTTGAGGGAGTTAATTAAATACTCTGGTGGTAGTTTGGAGCGGTTGGAGGAGTTGGAGGGAAAGTATGCCTAATTATCTTGATTTATTGGCTAGGAATGCGTGGAAGCTAGTTGAATCAGGTTATTACAGCAACCATATTGCTCCTGATAGTGTGAGAGGCTGCTTCAATAGCCTTAGAGAGGCTGTTCTAGGGTGTAGTGGGAATGCGATTATTGCTGAGCTTAAGTTTGCATCTCCTTCCCAGGGGGTTATTAGGAGGGTTGGAGATCTTTATGGCTTGGTAAGATCCCTAGTTGATGCTGGTGCGGTCGGGCTATCTGTTTTGACGGAGCCGCGTTATTTCAAGGGGTCTATTAAGTTGATCCCAATGATTAGGTTATTTTATGATGGTCCTATACTCATGAAGGATTTTGTTGTTAGTCTTGTTCAGGTGGATGCGGCTTATATGGCTGGTGCGGATGCCGTTTTATTAATTAAGTCACTCTTCGACATGGGTTATTGTGAGACTGGGCTGGATGAGGCCATAGAATATATTCATGAATTGGGTCTAGAAGCTTTATTAGAGGTGCATGGCAGAACTGAGTTTACTGAGGCTCTAGCTACAGATGCCGACCTAATAGGGATTAATAATAGAGATCTGGAGACGTTGGAGGTCGATATACGAACCACGTTGAATATACTGAATGGTTTCGACGGGTTGGGAGATAAGGTTGTGATTAGTGAGAGTGGAATAACCTGTGCTGGGGATATTAAGCTTTTACGGGGTTCTGGTGTTAGGGGTTTTCTTGTGGGTACTGCTTTGATGGCTTCGAGGGACCCGGCTTCTAAGCTTAGGGAGTTGGTTGAGGCATGAATAGACGCGTAAGGATTAAGGTATGTGGTATAACTTCATTGGCTGATTTGGATATGGTTGTGGGCCTTGGTGTAGATGCCGTGGGCTTCGTTGTTAATGTACCTGATTCACCTAGGAATCTATCTATTGAGAGGGCTGTGGAGTTGGTTGGGGCTACACCGCTTTTTGTAGATTCCGTAGTCGTTACTGTCCCTAGGAGTATAGAGGATTTAAGAAACATTGTTGACGTTGTTAAACCAGATGTAATCCAGGTATATGGCCCGATTATCAGTGAAGCCGATCTCAAGGAACTATTTCCGGGTATACGGATAATAACCCCTGTATCAGTGGGTGAGGGTTTTTCAGTTGATTCTGTTAATGATTTACCTCTTTATGATGGGGTCTTGGTTGACACCTATTTGCCGGGTAGGTATGGGGGGACTGGGCGGACACATGACTGGAGATTGACTCGATATATTAGGGACTTGGTTTATCCGAAGCCTCTAATTTTGGCTGGAGGCCTGTCACCCGAGAATGTGGGGGAGGCGATCCGTATAGTTGAGCCTTATGGTGTTGATGTATCTAGTGGGGTGGAGTCTAGGCCTGGGGTGAAGGACCCCGATAAAGTCTATAGATTTATTGTGGCTGTTGAGGAGGCTGTTTAATATGGGTTTGGGTGAGTATCCAGTAGGCGGTAAGTTTGGTAGGTTTGGTGGGAGGTTCGTGCCGGAGACCTTGATGGAGGCGCTTGAGGAGTTGGAGGATGCTTATTATGATGCTAGGGGAGACCCAGTTTTTCAGAGGGAATTGGATAGATATTTGAGGCATTATGTGGGTAGGCCCACTCCCCTATATTATGCTGAGAACCTAACTCGATTGATTGGTGGAGCTAAGATTTATCTGAAGCGTGAGGATTTGGCGCATGGCGGCGCTCATAAGATAAATAATACTATTGGCCAGGCTTTATTGGCTAAGAGGATGGGGAAGAAGAGGGTTATAGCTGAGACTGGGGCTGGGCAACATGGTGTAGCGACTGCGATGGCGTGTGCGGCGCTTGGGTTAAAGGCGGAGATTTATATGGGTGCTGAGGATATGGAGCGTCAGAGGCTTAATGTTTTTAGGATGAGGATCTTGGGTGCCGATGTCCATAGGGTTGACTCGGGATCTAGGACGCTTAAAGACGCTATTAATGAGGCTCTAAGGGATTGGGTGACTAATTTACGTAATACTTATTACTTGATTGGCTCTGTAGTGGGTCCACATCCATATCCCATGATAGTTAGGGATTTCCAGAGTGTTATCGGCCGTGAGATTAGGAGTCAGATTCTGGAATTGGAGGGTAGGCTTCCGGATTATATAATTGCTTGTGTGGGTGGTGGCAGCAATGCCATGGGAAGTTTTTATCCATTCCTAGATGATAAAGGCGTTAAGTTGGTTGGTGTTGAGGCCGGTGGCGAGGGTTTGTGGACTGGTAGGCACGCTGCATCTATATCCGGTGGATTAGAGGGAGTCTTCCATGGAATGAGGAGTTATATACTTCAGGATGGAGACGGTCAGGTACTGACTACCCACAGTGTATCAGCTGGTCTAGATTATCCGGGGGTAGGTCCTGAACACGCCTTCCTTAATGAGATTGGTAGGGCTAAGTATGTCGTTGCATTGGATAAGGAGGCCTTGGATGCATATATAACCCTATCTAAGGTTGAGGGTATTATCCCGGCTTTAGAGCCTTCCCATGCACTCGCCTATGCCATTAAATTGGCTGCTGAACTGGATAGGGATGATATAATAGTAGTGACTCTATCTGGTAGGGGTGACAAGGATACCGGCATTGTGGCTAAATACTTAGGTGTATAAAGTGAGTAGATTGGAATATGTATTTAGGGAGCTTAGAAGGCGGGGGGAGGGTGGGTTAATAGCGTTTGTAACTGCGGGTGATCCAGATGCCTCCTACACTCCTTTAATAGCTAAGGCTTTAGTTGAGGGCGGCGTGGATGTCTTGGAGATAGGTATCCCATTCTCAGATCCGATTGCTGATGGGCCGACGATCCAAGCATCCACTGTTAGGGCTCTAAAGGCTGGGATGAAGCCTAGGATGGTTTT
>WAJV01000067.1 GCA_015523725.1 Candidatus Geothermarchaeota archaeon | reverse complement strand
CTACTTCTTCTATAAACCTGCATTTTGCATACGTTAACGCTATTAACTTATCTCCTCTAAAGAGCAATGCTATATTACCATATGGGAGAATGAAATTACTTACTGTGTATTTTTTGATTCCATATGTGAATTTTGGGCATCTTATTAGTTCCCATGACTCTATTTCATTTAACTCCTTAGGCCTCTGATTAGAGATTTCTTTTATCGCCGCCTCCTTCATCGCCTTGGCGAACCCATGGTAGACATCCTTAACTTCTTTAGGTGTGAATAGCCATAGAAACCTATTCGTAATTTTCTCGATTACTTGGCTGGACATTTTGACCACCTAATTATTTATTTATATATTACTGGTATTACATTTTTTTGAAGAGAATATGAATGAGAGGAATATTGATATACTCGACCTTAGGCGGCTTGCCCGATGGAGGCGTAGCCTAGGTATTACACAGAAGGAGTTGGCGCGTGCTGTTGGATTAAGCCAGTCTTATATTGCTAAATTGGAGGCCGGCACTATAAATCCTTCATATAGGGCTATTAAGAGGATTATCGAGTATCTTCGGGAGCGGGAGGAGGCGTTAACTGGATATAGAGGTATACTCGATACGCCTGTCAAGAATATCCATGTAACCAATATAGTCTATGTTGATGCCGGTCAGAAGGTTTCTGAGGCTGTGGAGTTGATGTGGAGGAATGGGTTTTCCCAGCTCCCAGTCCGGGATGGTGATAAGTGGGTTGGTAGCATAACTGAGGAGGGTATATTGAGGAGTGTTGATGAGGCTGATGATCCTAGAAAAATATATAATTCTCCTGTCTCCAAGATTATGGATGAAGTCTTTCCATTGATAGATGAGAATACTCCATTATCGGTTGTGATACAGTTGCTCAAATATAGTCAGGCTGTACTAACCTTAAGAAAGGGTAATGTAGTTGGATTGGTAACTAAATCCGATGTAATGAATTTCCTCTCAAAGGCATCAAGTAGAGAAACTAACCCCTAATCTTCTCAACAAGTTTGTTTAATAGGTTGTATATATTCCCCGCCGTCTCCATATATTCCTGGATATCCCCTCCATAAGGATCCGGTATCTCCCCATCTACACCAACATATTCAGTTAACAAATGTACTTTGTCTCTTGGGCATCCAAACTCATCGATTATCTCATCCTTATGGAAAGACTCCATAACCAGTATTAGATCCGCCCAATCTACTAGATCTTCATTCACTTCCTTCGATACATGGTCTTCTAGGTTGGCTCCATATGCTTTTGCAGCCTCGATAGCCAATTCTGAGGCCGGCTCCCCCTCGAATGCATATAATCCAGCTGAATCAACACTAATCTTCTCCTTTAAATCTGGGTGTTCTTCCAGGATCTTCTCTAGTAAAGCCTTTGCCAATGGGCTTCTACAGGTGTTTCCTGAGCATACAAAAAGTATATTCAACTTTATTCACACCCACCTCCTAATTTTAATAATAAAATATTATCTGATCGATGTATGTTAAAATTTTTATCGATTTTGGTAGAAAGGGAGGTTAGAGGAATAGATATATAGCTAAATAAATGGCGCAAAATGGGATTGTTTCGATGTAGAAATAAAAAATAGGGAAATATTTTGTTTATGTTTTTAGGAATTTTGATGTATATGGACTTTCACCAGGCCTTCTTCTCCTGAAATGCCCTGATGGCTTACCGGTTAATAATTCCTCGAACCAAGCTTCATGCTCAACTTCCTCATGTAGTATTGCTAGGGATAGGTCGTAAGTCCTAGGGTCTTTCCCCATTGTATAGTTACATATGGCGCTGTATATCCCGACTGCGCATCTCTCAGCCTCCAATAGGACTTCCAATATGTTCTTTATCGTAGGGTTATCCGGTAGCTTTGGTTCCCTGCATGAAGCTTTCCTAGCGAACCCCACCAAATCATTGGGAAGCTCTCCACCTAACTCATATATCCTAGGGACTATGGCCTCAAAGTGGGAGCGATCCTCAAGCCTAGCATCCTCAATTATCTCCTTTATCGTCTCGCCCTCTAGGCCAGTTGCGTGAGCCCTAAGTATTGTGTAATAGTAGTAGGTTACGAATTCCGCGGCAGCAGCCTTTATAAGCATGTCGATGAGTTTATTGACGTCGACGCCCGCTTTCTCGATGATTTCTACATTTTTCTTAGCCATGTAATCACCAATTTATATTAGATGTGGATTCTAATTAATAAATATTTCTAATTAGAAATAATTTCTATTTGGAAGCAACTTAAGCTGTTTAAATATCTTGAAGGAACTTAATTAATTTGGTATGACGAGTTTCAGCGTAGATGATTATGTTGAGAGGCTTAGGAGGTCTGGTTTAAAGATAACTCCACAGAGACTCGAGACACTTAGAGTCTTATCCGAGTTAGGTAGCGAGCATCCATCATTAAATCGTGTTTATGATGCGGTTAGGGAAAGGGTGCCTACAGTAAGCTTCTCGACCCTCTATATGACGTTGAGGAGGCTTGAAGAACTGGGGCTAATTAGGTTATTCGATTGGATGGGGGAATTGAGGGTTGAGGTGAATATTGAGAATCATATAAACATAGTAAATGCTGAGACGTCAGAGATTAGGGACTACTCTAACCCCGAGTTAACTAACAAGATTCTAAATGAGCTTGGCATAAATAAGGATGCTAAAATCCTGGTTAACGTGATTATACTTCCATGAACCATCTAAAACTATAATGCTAGAATATTCATATGTATAATAGTGTCTAGCTACTTAAATCCATATATACCTTTGCCGCCATATATCTATTCGATGGACCTAGAGTCTTTAAAGATATTCCTGATTTACCTCACTGGGATCAATTTTTTGAGCTTCTTTCTAATGGGGTGGGATAAATTTAAGGCAAAAATGGGGTTGTGGCGTGTCTCCCACCGTACTTTCTACATTCTAAGTCTTTTACTAGGCTACCTGGGAATATTAATAGGTAGCAAAGTGTTTCATCACAAAACTCGGAAGCCGCTTTTCCACATGATCTGCATTATTTTATTTGTTTTCTCCAGTTTGGTTGCCATATACTTCATTCTCTAATGTTTCTCCTCTTTTAGTAGGCATATCCTACTCTGCCACCTAATAAGACTATATCTAATTTATTCAAGAGTTTTCTACCTACTAGCAGCCCTCACTCCCCATACATAAGCGGCTCAATATCTATCCAGCTTATCTTAGAATTGTATATGGCGAGATTTATGGTATGGTCCCGTCAATGTAGTTATTGTATTCTAAGGGTCTATAGAGCTCCATCCCCACTCCCCTTTCTCAAACACCTCACCAGCCCTATATGTAATGCATTTTTCTAGACACTTGTACCTCAAAACTTCATAAGCCTCATTCAAATTGTCAACAATAGCTAAAACCATACCTCCCTTTAGTAGAACATATTTGCCCTTGTAACTCCTATCCAACTCCTTCATGACTTTCATAAAGAACCCCCTATAT
>WAJV01000066.1 GCA_015523725.1 Candidatus Geothermarchaeota archaeon | reverse complement strand
GCTTTAGTGAAATCAAAGTTAGATGATGTTAAGATTATCTTAACTTGATAACCATTTAGATCGACTCCCGAATTCTCCTGTATCGTTATTATTCTTTGGTAAATCCCTTCCGGATATACTGTGGTAGATGAGGGGGATTTGATATAGATTTTATCTATTTCCGCGGGGGAGCTCCCTATATTTCTAATAGCTAATGTCAATTGGTCATTTGTTGAGTCAGCATAGGCATAATCCACGTTTAATAAGGCTTTTCCCGGCGGAGACGTATTTCTAGTGGCTGAACCTATCCATCCGGAGACGAATGCATACACCATAACACCAGCCGATATTGCTATAAGAATAAGTAGTAATACAGCTATTATTGGAGATATTCCTTTTCTATATTTCTTCATAGAGGTATCCACCACTTAATATTTTGAACTAATAAAAATATTAAAAAAAGTAACTTTCTTTAATAACAAATATATAGACACTAGTCAGGAAAATAATATTGGTTATCTATTTAACTTGACATTTCTCCAATAGTCAGGCACATGTATACCCATTCTATTCTTAATCTCCCTAAATAATGCCTCCTCCTCCAAAACCCATTCTCTAATCCCAGCTGGGGAATCTGGGTATCTCTGATACAACTCTTTTACGCGCCTCATCATTTTGAGGGTATAATTTAGATTCTTGATTATTTTAACTCCGCCCTTCATTATAGCCTTAAATGCTCTCATAAACTTCTCCACACCTGACAACACATCATCCTCATCCCTAGCCTTGGAGATCTCAGCCTCCCTGAGAATACCATTTCTAATAACGAACTCAATATCATCACTTGAATGAGCCTGAAGCATTATGCGGAAGACATCCAGCCTCGCCTGCCTCAAACCATAAGGACTCGTCATATAATTTCTTTGGTACTTCCAGAGGAACTCTTGACTATAGTCACCAGCTTCAATCGCCTCTATAATAGTTTTTGATGCCAGATAAGCGCCATACATTCCATACCCAATCCCCTCCGCTGTCGCTGGATCAATCATTATAGCGGAATCACCAACAGCCAAGAATCCATTCCCAACAAATACATGTCTAGGACGCCTATTAGGAATAACCCATTGCCCCGACTTAATGATCTTGCGATCACTCAATAATTCTGGCATAATCTCCTCGGAATACAGTTGGAGCAGATATTTTGGCTTTGGAAGAGAGACGCCGCCAACGATTCCATTCCCAAAATTGATCAACCTACCATCTTTAGACCAAGGGAACAACCATACATAACCACCTGGAGCATACCTACTATGGAAATGAAGATGCAGATTCTCCACATCCCATAATGGCCTCCTAATCTCAACTACCTCCCTATACGCTGGAATTATATCCCTCTTCTCAATATTTTTCTCGATCATCCAACTCTCCGGCGCCTTCATAAGCAATGAGGCTGTATAACCAGTAGCATCAACGACTATTTTAGACCTGACCTTAACCACCCTATCTTCATCGAGATCCCTATAAACCACTCCGACCGAATAACCGTCCTCCAGCATGAAATTAATGGCTTGCGACCTCCCCCTAACCTCTACACCCTTCGCCAAAGCCTCATTAAGCAATTGCTGACCATACTTATGCCTATCCACAACATAGCCTCCATAACTACTCACGATCCTTGCCTTGTACTCCATACTCGTACCATATAAATAAATCCCCTCAACTTTCTTCCTAAGAGAAGTGCCTCTCGGCCTAGGTAAATTAGTCTCTATATAATGATGCTCAGCTATAGCATCACCACATATTTTATCACCAATGTTATCAATAGGCCTCTTATCAATAACCAAGATATTATCAACCCTATCGGCTATTAGATAAGCTAGTGATAAGCCTGCTGTTCCGGCTCCCGCTATCACTACATCATATTCATCCAAGGCTCCCACCATCAATATGAGAATCTAAAGTATTAGTTGAGATAATTAACTTAAAAATATAGATATAATATAAAAAATTGTTTTGAAAAGGATTATGCCTCAGTCCTCGCTAGCTTCTTCCCCACTCTCTTGACCTTCTCCACCTAACTCTTCCTCAGGCTTAGACTCCTCAGTAGACTCTTCCTCCATAGGACCGCTTTCCCCATCAACTTCACTCTCCTCCCCGGTTTCTTCAGCTCTTTCCTCACCAGTCTCCTCTACTTTCTCAACAGTCTCTTCCTCACCTTTTTCTTCAGGAGGCTTTACTTCCTCCTCTTTTGATACTTCAATGGCTTCACTGGGCTTAGCCTCAACCTCCTCAGCCTCCTCTACTTCCTCGGCCCTCTCCTCTTCAACCATGAAATATTCTTCTAGACTTACTTCCTCCTCTTCAGGTGGAACCGGCTTCTTAAAGATCTTACCCTTTCTATATAGCACATATAACCCAGTAGACCCACCTATTACAGCAGCCAAGACTCCAATAAAGATATATAGATATAGATAGTCGTCAGCCCATACAGCCGTAATTGTCTTCGGAGAATCCACGATAAGTACCAACGACTCCTGGTTAGAAGATACATCACCACTCCATCCAACCAACTTCTTATAGATTAAGGGATTTATAGCCACACTATTCTCCTCAGCACCGATAGTGATAGAAGTACCCTTTGGATACCATCCAGAACCATATACCACCCCATAATCAGTATATACCTGGACTAAGTACTCAACTTTATACATAGCAGTTAAAGTGAGATCATTAGAGATGGTGGCATTCAAAGTATAAGAATTCGATGAACCCGTGCTCCATCGACTAAATAAATACCTAGTATCGCTTGTCGAAAAATTATTAGCGACACTAACTTCTATACT
>WAJV01000065.1 GCA_015523725.1 Candidatus Geothermarchaeota archaeon | reverse complement strand
GCCAATCTAAATCCATATTCATGGTCCCTAAAACCACTTATTGTATTAATTACCTTTCTAATGTATCTGATGTCTAATGAGGCATTAGCCTCCTCAAATAATTTATCGAATATCTTATCTTCCATAAGTAAAAATTATATGTATTAATTATTAATATCTGGCATTGTTAATTTAATTGCTTAATTGACTAAATTATATAAACATATCGATGCTTTCGGTGTCTCTATGAATGCCGTCGTGGTAAAAGACTTAGTAAAGAAATATGGAAGGCTAGTTGCCGTTAAGGGCATTTCATTCAGCTTTAGTGAAGGTATGATATATGGCTTAATAGGCCCCAATGGAGCCGGTAAATCGACAACATTAAGGATATTAGCTACTCTACTTGAACCCACTTCCGGGGAGGCGAAAATATTCGGACTTAATGTTAAGAAAGATAAAGATAAGATTAGGAAGATAATCGGGTATCTACCCGAGGAAGCGGGGGGATACAAATATTTGACTGGTTATGAGTATCTAGAGATGAATGCTAAGATATACTCTCCAGATAACTATGGAGAAGTCCTAGAGTATGGGGCATTATTGACAGGCTTAGGGGATAGACTATATGATAGAATAGGTAGTTATAGTAAGGGGATGATCAGGAGGTTATTACTTGCTAGAGCATTGATGAATAAACCTAGGTTAGCAATCCTAGACGAGCCAACTGCTGGTCTAGATGTAATACATGCTACCCAAATTAGGAGGATGATAAAAAATATGGTAAATGAGGGTGTCACCATACTATTATCTAGTCATAATATGTTGGAGGTACAATTCCTATGTGACGAGCTTTCACTCATAAATAATGGTGAAATTGTAGCTCAGGGGACGCCTGAAGACATATTGAAAGATACGGGTACTGATAATTTAGAGGATGCGTTTATGAGGTTGGTCGGGAATGAGTAATCTACTAGTATTAATTAAGAAAGAGTTAAAGGAGACTGTCAGGAACCCTAGGTTCATAATTTTTACAATCATTTTACCTCTCATATTGTATCCTCTCATGGGCCTAATAATTAGCCAAGCATTTACAAGTGTGTCTGAGAAGACTAAGACTGGAACCATCCTCGTCGTTGACATGGATAACTCAAACATAAGCGAATATCTTATCGACTCACTCAACCGAAGTGGATTACATGTTATCCTCAGGCATTCCGAGCCAAATATATCGAGTCTAGACTCCAACGTCCTTGGTGTAATAATCATACCGAAGAATTTTGGAGAGGATTTTCTCAATGGAGCAAGGCCCACGGTAACAGTCTATAGCGTAATAAATGGAGTCTCAATCTCTGAACAGGGATTAATGTCATACATATTCGGTATAGTCGGTTTTATGAAGGAAACACTGAAATATCTGCTTGCCCAGATGAATGGCATAGACCCTAACCTAATATCTAATCCATTCACAGAAAATAGAAAAATTTATGTGAGAAATTGGGGTAAATTGATGACTGATCAAGATTTAAACGCGATATTTATGCAGGTGATGTTCTGGCCTTGGATAATGTTTTCAATGGTCATATCGGTTGTACAGCTAAGCGCTACATTTCTCGGTGAGGAGAAAGAGCAGAAGACACTAGAGATCTTACTCACATTCCCAGTTAGAAGAACCACCATCTTATTTAGTAAGGTAGTTGGAAGCGGTATATTAGCCGTCTTGGCAGCTATATTCTATACGGTAGGCTTCCTAATCTATATGAACTCATTTTCAACGATGATCGGCCAGATCGGCCTTACAATTCAACTAAGTTTCGATCCAGTATCTATAATACTTACAGGGCTAATATTCTTCCTCGCATTATTGTTCAGTGCAGCCCTTGGATTAACTGTCTCAGTTATTGCCCAAGACACTAAAAGCGCTGAGAGCTTAGCCACGGCGGTGATCATGCCCACCATGCTCGTTGCATTTATAGTAATGTTTATGGATATATCCTCATTACCAACTTATCTACAACTGATTCTATATGCTTTCCCATATACATACCTTATGCAAGGTCTAAAATATGTATATATCGGGCGATACCAATTCTTTATAATAGGAATAATAGATAATTTAGTCGCAGCAATACTAATGCTATCATTGATATCTCGAATTTTCACTAGCGAGCGGATACTAACCATGAAGATTAGGTTCGGTAGGGGTAGAAGAAGTAGACTAACCTAACCGAAGCCCAGGCTAACGCCGAAGCCACCTGGAGGATATTCCCAGCTAATTGCCTCATTGGGACAGACGATTCTACATGTCCCACACTCGAAACATCCCTCATAATTAAAATGAAGCCTGCCCTCATCATCTATACTGAATAATCCGGCTGGACAGGCTTTAACACAAACCTTATAGTCACACTCCTCACATTTAGAGACATCTATGACTATATGGGGTTTCTCATGAATTCTGAATCTAACGAGTGACAATCTCTTCTCAACACTCAATATATCCATTAGAGACTCCTCCATACATTTATCAAGTCAAGTAACATTCTTAATAAACCAACCCTACCTCTCTTAGCCATATTAAAAGCTTCACGAAGACTAGGGCTCTCTTCACCCACGGAATAAATTTGGCTAAACAATTCACAAGTGAGATCCACATATTGATGATGTATACGGGGATTAGATAATAAGGATGACACACGACTAAATTTCTTTACACTCCTCCCAATTATCGATGCGTCTAAGAGCCTTTTATAATAACTTAGATGTTTCTCTGAACGGTCCCCATCCGAATGACTCTTTTCAATAGCTATTGAAGCAAGCCTACCTGATTCAACAGCATAATCAACTCCCCTTATAGTAAACCCCGTATTTATTAGGGTTCCTGCAGCATCCCCAACTATTAAATATCCGTCTCCATAGGGTTTACCACTATATAATTTAGAGACATTCTCACCTACTAAATGGGCCGAATACTCAACCAATGTACCCTCCCTCAATAATCCATATATATATTTATGGGTTCTCAGAAGCTCCGCCAAATCCATTATATTCAATTCTGCATCATATATATGTCTGAGCTTAACGACAGCCCCTATAGTCACATACTCATCCATAGTATATAGGAAACCGCCACCATAGAATTTATTCACTGGAGACCCTATTAAGAACTCAGCTATCCCCTCCCCATCCTCCAAACCAAACCTCTGGTTAATAACATTCCTGCTAAGCTTAATAACCTCCTTAACCCCCACAGCAACATCATCAGGCGAGGGCCTCGATTTCAACCCCATAGCCTCCAGTAAAACCGTATTCACTCCCTCACCTATAACCACATAATCCGACTCCAACCTATCCCCTCCAGCCTCAACCCCTATTACACCACCATTTTCATCGAATAATATTCTATCCACCTTAACCCCAGGGAGGATTAAGGCTCCACTAGACTCGGCATAATTAGCCATCCACTTTAGGAACTTTGACAGAAATGCTGTGAAGCTACTATGCTCAGAGCTACTCTCTTTATTGAATGTTATACTTATAGAGTCTTCCTTACATAGGACAGTAAACTTCTCCCTTTCATCCCATCTCTCGATAGGAGCCTCACTACGCCAGCCTGGGAAATAATTATCGAATACATGGCTATAAATTCTTCCTCCAAACATATTTTTTGTCCCGATGTCCTCACCCCGTTCCAACACTACAACATCAAAGCCTTTTTTTGCAAGGAAGTATCCAGTAGATATACCTGATGGCCCACCTCCCACAACAATTACGTCGAACTTCTCTCCGCCAGACATCGCTTAGACCTTCTCCTTCAACTTGTCAATAAGCCTAGGCAATACTTTATATAAATCTCCTACAATACCTAAATCAGACTCCTCGAATATGGGGGCTTCCCTATCCGTGTTAACAGCGATAATATATTTTGCACCCCTTGCACCCATTAAGTGATGTGGCTGTCCAGAGACACCAAATGCTATATATACCTTAGGGGAAACGGTGAGTCCCGATATACCTATCCATTGGTCAGCCCATCTATAATCAGCTGCCAGTGGCCTAGTGACGCTCCATGCCCCTCCAGTTAACCCAGCCAACTCCTCTATCAACTTCATATCCTCCCTCTTCTTAATACCTCTACCAGCAACAACTACAATATCAGCTGATGATGGATCATTACCACTAACTTCCCGGGCCTTAAATTGAACGGTATAATCAGGTTCTATATCCAGGGGCACTATCTCACCAAACCTACTCTGAGGCTTTTCTTTATAAGACCCTTTCAATACTGCCAGAGCGAAATCCGACTCAACACTTATAGTGGCCGAGGCCGTCCCCCCATAAACCAGTCTATTAACCAAGAATTTATTACCCTCAACATCTACCGAATATACATCAGTATATAGGGGTAACCCAGTTAAACCCATGTAGATCCCTGCCGCCGCCCTACCTTTATTTGTTGATGGGAATAGTGCAATTTGAGGCTTGGCTTGACTAAGGATGTATTTAAAGGCATCCATTATAATCCTTGGGCTATAGGTCGAGTTCAATAAATAGGTTTTATCAAAATATTTTGCAACCTCCATGGCGATTTCTTTAGATAATGTGAGTCCACTCAACTCAGTCCCAGACAATAATTTATAGAAATGCTCGAAAACAGGTACCCAAGATGAATCTTCTATAAAGCAAAATATATTCATATTATTTCAGCCTCCTTAAGCAACTCAACTATCCTATCGACAGCCTTCTCAACATCTTCATCAGAATCAACCTCGATCATCTCCCCCCTCCTCGGCGTCGCAAACCTCTTTATTGAAGATATATTTACCCTAGCTAGTTCAAGCTCAACATCCAAATCACTCGGTTTAAGTATATCGTACTTCATCCTCTTAGCCCTAAGTATATCCTTCAGTGTAGGTATCCTAGGTGTATTCGCCTCAGTGGTGACAGATATTACCATCGGCGGTCTTAACTTAAAGACATATATACCATCTTCATAAGTAGCCTCAAAGACATACTCACCATCCTCGACATTAATTTTATCTATCCCGAATGCAGATGAGTAGGAGAGGAGGGAAGAGACGGCGGGTGGAACTATGCTTGAATGAGTATCTTGGGAGGTATTACCTAGAATGATTATATCATATGGACCATACTTCTCAGCGAATTTTGAAATTAGGTAGGCTACCGAGTATGCATTTAACTCCTTATAATTATCCACCTCTATCAAGTACCCTTTATCACAGCCCATCGCATAAGCATCCATCATCATCTTATTATGAGTATCCCTACTCCCTATCGATAGGAATTCAACAGTTCCTCCTAAGGATTCTTTAAGCCTCAAAGCAGCCTCAATGGCACATCTATCCATGTCCCCCATAATCATAGGGACAGCATCTAATATAGGCTCCCCAGTCCTCTCATCATATTTCATTTGATTAATATCATAGCTTAATTTAATCGGTACAAGAATCTTCATATAATTAATTCACCATCAGGACCTAATATTCTCCTTCCCCAACACATCACGGGCAATTATAATCCTCATAATGTTTTGCCCGCCTTCAGCGCCGATTACATATGAGAATGTTCCCAACCAACCCCTATACACATTGGACTCCTTTGTATATCCATATGCACCAAACCACTTGAGAACCTCCTCATATATTCTAATAGCAGTCTCAGGCGCCTTCAGCTTAGCCATCGCCACTGGTACATTTAGGTCTTGAGGCTTATAGCCAGGTTTCCTCTCTATATATATCTTATCGGCTAGCCTAGCCGCCCTATAAGTAAATAGGCGAGCGGCCTCCAACTCGGTATATAATTCAGCGAATTTGAAGTTTATGCCCTGAAAAGAAGATAGTTTCCGACCTTGGAACAGTTTACGAGTCGTCAACCATTCCTTAGCCTGATCTAAAGCCCATCTACCACTCCCGATGCATGCAGCCGAGACCAATATCCTAGCTATATTGAATCCCTGCATTACATAATAGAAACCCTTCCCCTCCTCACCAATCAGGAATTTCTCATCAACAACAAAATTATTTAATTTGAAACCTCCGGTGCTCAAACCACCCCTACCTATCTCCTCAAATACCGTTGGCTCGAAACCATCCTTAACATCGCCCTTCCACCTAGGAACTAGTGCGAAAGCAGATATATTCCTATGACCATAGTCTCTCGAACCTGTCTTCGAGACGAGGAACCAGCCACCTCCTGTGGGTAGCTCCAAAACCTCCCTTACACCACTAATATAAACCTTCTCCCCATTAACTCTCCACCCTCCATCAACTTTCTCAGCAAATGTCTTTATACCGGCCACATCGGAGCCGCCATGAGCCTCAGTCGAAGCTATCCCAAAAAACGCATCTCCAGACGCCACCTCAGGAAGAATCATTGACTTCAATTCATCAGATCCAAATTGGTCCAGAGCCATTGGCCAACCATTCTGAAGTAATGCATATACCGCGATAGCTACAGCTGGATCATGATAAGCAATCTCCTCAGTAGCTATAGCTGCCATGGTTAATGATCCACCGACCCCACCGAACTCATCGGAAACCGGTATAGCGAATAATCCTTGCTCCCCCATCCTCTTAATTAAATCCATGGGGAGTCTTCCTTTTTCATCAACCTCAACCCAAATAGGTTCAATATATCTCTTAGAGAATTCCCTCACAGCTTCCCTAAATAATTCTTCATCCTCACTAAACTCGAGATACATGAGCCACACCTTCTAATAATGAATAAGATTTATGCAATAGAAATTAAATAATCTATGTATAATTGTATAAAAATATATGGATAATAATAGGTGGAGATAGATTCATTACACCAATTTTTATAAAAACTGTATTTAAGAGAATATGTTTAACTATATATCATTGATTTAACAATTATGTATATCGGTGTATAATATGCCCATAGTCGTTAAGGTAAGGGATGTAATGGATAAAAAGATTGTTACACTGGATGAGAATCAGACATGTATAGAAGCGATAAATAAGATGCTTGAGCATAAAGTATGGTCTGTACTAGTTGCTAGACAGGGACTCCCAGTGGGAGTTGTAACAGAGAGAGATATAATTAGGAGAGTAATCTCTAAGGGCAAGGATGTTAATAAGGTAAGGCTAGGTGAGATAATGTCATCTCCACTAATAACCATATCTCCAGATGAACCCATAGGGAAGGCGATGGAGCTCATGGCCACGAATGAGATAAGGAGAGTCTATGTAGTTGAGGAAGGAAAGATAATCGGCAGAGTGACACAAACAGAGGCATTCAAGCATATACTAGACGTATTGATGACCCTGGCCAGCATGTAGATGACGATATGAATTAATTTTTTATTATATACTTGATTAAATTGATATATCTATGGAGATTATCGCCTCAGCACCAGGTAAGGTCACACTATATGGAGAACACGCTGTTGTATATGGAGAGCCTGCAATAGTATCCTCAATCAATAAGAGAATATATGTTAAGTGTAGACCTAGAAGGGATAATACAATAACAATAAGTGCCCTAAACCTCAGTGTACCCGGTATAATATTAACCATTGATAAGGATGGGGAAATTAAGATAGAGACCGATTATGGTAGAGTCCTCTCAGCAGTAAGTTATATAAAAGAAGCTATTAGACTGACACAAAATTACCTCGATATTAAAGGTGGAGCTGATATAACTGTATCATCAGAGATGCCTGTCGGAGCAGGACTGGGGACATCAGCCGCGGTAGCCGTATCGACTATAGCTGCCTACTCCTATTCACATGGATATAGAATTCCCGCCAAAGAAATCGCTAGATTATCATGGGAGACTGAGAAGACAATACAGGGGTTGGCGAGTCCAATGGACTCAACAATCGCTACATACGGCGGATTCATATACCTAAAATATGATGGTAAAGACTTCGACTTTGAGCCAATAGAGGATGTTAATGAATTACCCCTTGTAATAGGTTATACAAAAAGATTATATAAGACAGCGGATATGGTCTCCAAAGTAAAGAACCTAATAGATAAGTATCCCCTATTAGGAAAAAATGTGATCAATCTTATCGGGAAGATCGTTGAGATGGCTAGAGAGGCTCTCAAGAGAAACGACCTTACAATGATTGGTGAATTAATGAATATAAATCACGGACTACTAGAGACACTTGGAGTCTCCACAAAGGAATTGAATCATATCGTATATATAATGAGGAGTCTCGGAGCATATGGAAGCAAGTTGAGTGGTGCAGGGGGAGGTGGAGTGGCCATCGGCGTTGTTCCGAGAGAAAGGATAAATGAAGTCATCACTGCATTAAAATTGATAGATGCAACACCTATAGAGACATCGATCGGTGGAAGTGGATTAATTATTGAAGAGAGAGACGGTTAAAACTAATCGTCCTCCAACAATAAATAGATTAATAATATTTACACCTCCATTGAAGTCCCTACAACACCATCTTCTATGAGTGATCTAATCTCATCCATCGTATAACCCAGCTCCTTCAATAAATCAATGGTGTGCTCACCGAAAGACGGCGGATGTAGACTAGGCTTAGGCCTCTCCCCATTTATCCTACCGGGATAAATTAATTGAGGTATATTGCCTAATCTAGGGTGGGAAACCATGGTAACCAACCCAACATCTCTGACATATCTATCTTTAAACACCTCATCCAGACGATAAACCGGCCCAACATTTACACCATATTTATTCAGGATATCAACCCAATAATTCCTCTCCTTAGTAAGAAATATTTTCTCAAGAATGGGGATGAGTATATGCCTATTCCTAACTCTATCGGGATTCGTCCTAAACCTAGGGTCATCAGCTAAATCCAATCTATCAATCGCCTCACACAAACTCCTCCACATACGGTCATTAAAAACTCCAACCGCGACATATCCACCATCACTGCACTTAAATGCTTGATACGGGACAATCGAAGGATGAGCCGACCCCATCTTCCTAGGGATGATCCCAGTCATAAGATAGATCATTGGAATATATGACATGCTGAAAATAGCTGTATCATATAGATTAATATCAATTTTCGCTCCCTTACCCGTCAACATCCTCCTATACAACGCAGCTAAGACAGTTATAGCGGCCATCATACCAGTAAAAATATCGAATAAGGCGAAAGACACTCTAACAGGTTCATCAGCTAACCCGGTAGAATCCATCAAGCCACTCATTGCTTGAATTGTTAAGTCAGCCGCCCTCAACGAGCCATATACACTATCTGGATCGAACCCATGAATACTACAGTAAATAATATCTTCACGAATCCTCCTAACACTATTATAATCTACACCAAGTTTCTCCGCCACACCACTCCTAAAATTCTCAAATAAGACATCAGAATCCTTAATCAACTTATGAATTATCTCCCTTCCCCTGGGATCTTTAAGATTAATTACTATACTCTTTTTATTTCTATTAGTACTCATATAGTAAACACTCTCACCCTGAACATGTGGACTCCAGCTCCTAGTGTCATCTCCCTTCGGGGGTTCAACCTTAATTATCTCTGCCCCCAAATCACCAAGAATCATGGTTGCAAAGGGACCTGCCAAGACCCGTGATAGATCGAGCACCTTAACACCATCCAGAGGCTTTTCAACGCTCATAACTTAAATATATTGCATGTCTCCTTAAAGATATTTCAGAAAATATATTATGTCGGGAGTGATTATATGAAGAGCTCTAGGATACCGAAATTCTATAAGCTAAGTGTTAAGGAGAGACTCGATAAAGTTGTTGAGTACGCGGGACTAGATGAGAATGAAAAAAGACTATTAAGTAATCTTGGGAATCTAGATATCAAGATCGCTGATGTAATGATAGAGAATGTAATTGGTGGCATGACCTATCCATTCGCAATAGCAACAAACTTCCTCATAAATGGTAAAGACTATCTCGTCCCAATGGTTATAGAAGAATCCAGCGTCGTAGCAGCAGCTAGTAACGCAGCTAGAGTGATGAGGAGAGACGGGGGCATCAAATCAATTGCCACTGACTCAATAATGATAGGCCAAATACAATTAGTTGATGTAGACAACCCCTACTATGTCAAACAAGTCATACTTGAACATAAGAATGAGATACTAAAGATTGCAAATGAACAAGACCCCATACTAGTTAAGCTAGGTGGCGGCGCTAAAGATCTAGAGGTTAGGGTTTTAGATACAAGGGTAGGGCATATGGTAATCACACATCTACACGTAGATGTAAAGGATGCTATGGGGGCTAATGCAGTCAATACCATGACTGAAGCAGTAGCACCCTATATAGAAGAATGGACAGGGGGTAGAGTATATCTAAGAATAATCACAAACCTCGCGGATAAGAGATTGGTAAGGACCAGGGTAAAGGTATATGCAGAAGATATTGGAGGAGAGGAGGTGGTAGATGGAATAGTTGCAGCCTCCGCATTCGCAGAGGCAGACCCATATAGAGCAGCCACACATAATAAGGGAATTATGAATGGAATAATAGCAGTCGCTTTAGCCACAGGCCAAGACCATAGGGCGCTGGAGGCGGGGGCACATTCATATGCAGCTAAAGATGGAAAATATACATCACTATCCAGATGGGAAAAAACAGATGACGGTAACCTAGTTGGTACAATGGAGATGCCCATGGCTGTAGGTATAATTGGTGGAGCCGTTAAGGTCCATCCAATAGCTAGAATAGCATTAAAAATATTATCAATAAATTCCGCAAAAGAATTAGCTGAAGTTATGGGCGCGGTAGGACTCGCTCAGAACTTCGCTGCATTGAGGGCCTTAGCCACAGAGGGAATTCAGAGGGGACATATGAAACTCCATGCTAGAAACCTAGCTGTAATGGCTGGAGCGAAGGGCGAATTAATAGATAAAGTTGCATCAATCATGATTAAAGAAGGTAGGATTCGATTCGATAGGGCGAAGGAGTTGGTTGAAGAACTGAGTAAATCCAGGAATATGCCGGAGTAGACCCATATCCTTCTTTATATCCATTATTAATTATCTCCACCAGCATAATGAATATTTGTAATGAGGGAAAAGAATAAATTTAGTTTATTATCCGAAATACTGAATAACCTATCTGGGATCGGTAGAAAGGGATGGATAATATCTGGAATAAAATGCCCAGAAACCGTCTCCGAGCATAGTTACGATGTAACACTATATACTTTAATACTAGCAAGATATATCGAGGATATAGACTTGGAGAAGGCGATAGCCTATGCATTAATACATGATCTTGCGGAAGCATATCTAGGAGATATACCGAAGCCGCTAAAAACTAGGAGCGACGAAAAACGAGAACAAAAAATCTTAATAAAGTTACTGACTCAATTAGATTTAATCGACTTAGTAGACGATAATACATTAAAGGGAGAGACGGTTGAGGGAAAACTAGTTAAGCTATGTGATCTGTTGGCAACTCTTAATAAAGGACTAAAATATATAGCAGAAGGTATAGAAAATAATTACCTTAAACAAATTATCTACAATACCTATACCGAGGCCCTAAAAATATCTAAGGAAATGCGTTTAGACGACGTTCATAAGTATCTAGATTCATTGAGACGAAAACTACCCTAATTCTCATTAATCCATATTTTCCAAAACGGAAAAATATAGACTTATAAACACATCTACTCTATAATTAACTGAAGAATCATGAGCAGTGAAAAAAGAGTGTCAAAATATTTATTATCATTACTGATTGCATTAATTGTGCTCTTAATAATTATCCCATTCACATTCCCCTTCTTCACCCCCTATATGGGGGTTGGTCATATGCAGGGAATGGCATATATGATGGGTTGGGGAATGTTATATTTCTTTATATTTCTACTCACGATCGGATTAATAATAGCCCTAATAGTAAGTCAAGCCAGCTCCAGTGGCCAGATACAAAAAACAATAGAACCATCCGGAAATAATGGAGATTATAAAATCAATGAATTAATGAGAATATTAACACCAGAAGAGAAAACAATAGTTAATCTATTAATTAAGAATAAAGGAGAAATGCTTCAAAAAGATATAAGTAGGGCATTGGGATTCTCAAGACTAAAGACCCACCGAATACTAGAGAAAATGGAGAAAAGAAACATTATACAGAGGATAAGAATAGGTAACACAAATAAAGTAATTTTGGAGGACTGGATAATGAAATATACATTGGAGAATGCATAATAATATATAATTAATATGTATAGATATACTAATTATTTATGGCGGAATGGATTAGATTCGCTAAGGAGGCTGCATATAAAACGAGAACAGGTATCGTAAAGATAATAGGAGGCGTTCCCGTAGCCGTCTTCAAAACAATAAGTGGATTTAAGGGATACATAGCAGTATGCACCCATAAGTATCATGTACTATGTGTTAGGGAATTAATTAATGGAAGATATATCTTGTGCCAAGGACATGGAGAGAGATTCAATGTAAATACGGGGGAACCAATAGAGGGTTTAGCCAACGAACCCATAAAAGAAGTGGAAGTAAAGGTCGAAGATGGAGTTATCTATGTCGCCAAGCCTGGGGAAGCTATTGTAAATTGGGTGGCAAACATTAATAAAGAGTAAGGAATCTAACTATTTTGATATACATTTTATATATCCTCATTAAATATATAGCCAATATACCTAAGTATTATTCTAGTGAAAGATATGGATGGCGATGAGCCGGAGCCACAATCTAGGCCCCTATCGGTTAAGCTATTAGAGGATGGAATCTACATTTTAAGCAAAAGCTTCAAGTTTAAGAGGCCAAGGGGAGTAAGAAATCTGGCATGGTGGGGAAGCGAACGCATAGAATTGAAAAACGGTTATAATATTAATCCAAATATAGTTGATGAAAAGCTGATTAATGAGATTGTAAAAATAAAAAAATTGGGTTTATCGAGTAAACTAATATGGAGTTTTAGGGACAGTCTTGGTGCCGGATTCTACCATAAAAAAATATTTAGAAATAAATTGGTCTGGAGTTTATTTACAAAGATGATTAATAAATTCCTTCCATACCCCTATCCAGATATGAGCCAATCACCCAACACAACATATCCGTTGCAAATAAACATCGATAGTAAATTCCTAATAATCGGTGGAGGAATATCAGGCCTCAAGATAGCCGATGAACTAAGTAAAGAAACAAGAAGTATAGTTATATTGGAAGGAGAAAAATATGGTGTGGGTGGCTATGCATCATTACTCAATGGATGGCCTAAAAAGATACAGACTCTCTATAATAAGCTCCGTAGAAAGGGAATAAAGGTAATTAATGCAGCGGTATTCCAGGGATTTCTAGAAGATGCCTATATAGCCTATAAATATGATACTGAACAGACTATAAAAATCGATGCAGACGCAATAATTATAGCTACAGGTGGATATGAGATACCTCCTTTATTCGAGAATAACGACTTACCATTTATATTCTCATTAACCACCCTCCTAAAACTCATCAATAAATATGGATATACTAGATTAAGGAAGGGAGTTATAATAGGTGGAATGGGTGATCTAGATAAAGCATTAGATACTCTAATTGAGAAAGGCGTTAATATAACAGTTATCTATAGGAATCAAGCCCCCCAGAAGGATAGAGAATATTTAGATAAACATGGGATAAATTATGTAGAGGAAGTAGAAAAGATTAGAACAAGTGATACATTAAGAGTCAAAAAGCTATTGATACATTCATCGAGGGGAGAGAAGCTAAATTTAGACGTGGATTTCGTGGCCTATACACCTATCGTGTCTCCAGATAAAGAAGTTGTAGCCCAATTGAACCCCAAATATGTATTCGACACCCGATTAGGAGGATACATACCTCTACATAATTTGAGTGGAGAAATATTTAGAGACAAAAACATATATTTATCAGGTATTTCAGGTGGATATTTCCCAATAGACACAATCGAGAAGTATGCCGCGATACAAGCACGCTACATAATATCAAAAGCATTAAACTACGAAAATTATGATATCTACGATTTTGCAGACGCATTCAATGAAATAAAATCTAGATATAAAGAACTCTATCAAGCATATGTTATGATGGATGCAGCATACCAAGACTCAAAAGTATATGAATATATTGATTGGGAGAATCCTCCCACTCTATTCGAAGGCGATGCATCGAGTATATTCGTATGCCATGATATGGATGTATTATATAAAGATATAGTACGTTCATACAAGGAATTAGGAATGTGGAGAATGGAGCACATTAAGAGATACACAGGCCTCGGAACAGGAGTGTGTCAAGGTAGAGACTGTCAACTAAATGCCGCAATTATACTCAACAGAATATCGGGGAAAAAATTCCTAGAGATCGGTATATTTAGGAGTAGATATCCAGTCATGCCCCAGACACTAGAGAGCTTAGCGGGTGTAGAGGAATGAAGTATGATATAATAATAGTGGGTGGAGGAGTTATAGGCCTCTCTATAGCCTACTATTTGAAGAAAGAGTCACCATCAATGAAAATAGCCGTATATGAAGCGAAATACATAGGCTATGGAGCAAGCACTCGTAACGGTTCACACATAAGGGTTCATTTCTGGAGTGAACCAAATGTTGTCTTCGCAATAAAATCGAGGAAATTAATGCTATCATTAGGTAGTGAAACCGGTTGGAACCCAATACCCTACATAGGTGGATATTTATGGTTAATATATGATGAGGAGACCTACCAAACCTATAGATCGACTGATAAAGACATATGGAAGAAATATGGCGTAGGCGTCGAGTTCATGGATCCATCCGAAGTAGTAGAAAAATATCCCTATCTAAACGTCGGTAGATTGATTGCCGGTGTATTTGGCAGGGAGGATGGTAAAATACATCATGATTTCGTTACCTATGCATATGCCCACAAATTCATGGAGAAAAAAGGAATTATAAATGAATACACACCCGTACAAAAAATATTGATTGATGGAAATAGAGTGAAAGGAGTTATAGTGAGCGGAAAGACCATCGAGGCAAGGAAAGTAGTTATAGCCGCTGGGGCGTGGAGTAAGAGAATCATGAAAGATATTGGAATAGATCTTCCCCTAACACCAGCCAGAAAAGAATTATCAGTATTGGAGCCAGTGAAATTCTTTATTAAACCACTAATTATTGATATGAGAGAAGACTCAAGAGGACTCTACGTATGCCAAACACCAAGGGGAGAGGTTATGGGTAGTGTGGACTACCCGGAAATAAGGGGAACATATGAATTCAACAACACATTGAAATATTTATCCACATATGCTAAAGCGGTTACCAGGTTAATACCTAGCTTGAGGAAACTCAGGGTCCTAAGAGTATGGAGTGGAGACTATAATATATCAATAGACCATAGCCACATAATGGGTAGGGATGAAGAATGGCCTGAGGGTCTATATGTAGCGACTGGATATAGTGGACATGGATTCATGATGGCACCCTACACAGGTTATCTAATGAGTAAATATATTTTGAACGACTATATACATAGAGACATGGAGCCCTTTCTACCAAATAGATTTAGGGAAGGGAAACTTATCAAAGAAGTCATGGTAATTGGATAAAAAAGGTAGGATAAGTAGAATCCCAATTCTATTTACCATGCATATATAAATGCATCAATGTGACTGTATACTTAGCTATTCCTGGAACAGTATCTACAGTGATATATTCATTGGGTGCATGGGCTCGCCCACCATTACCGGGACCCGCGGCCACACTCTCTATCCCTAACACCCTGGTAAATAAATATGACGGCGCTGAACCAGGTAACATCGGTATAGTATATGGCTTTAAGCCTATCATCCTGTATGCCTCCCTAGCAGCATTGGCCGCCTTACCATCTGGGTCGCTCTTGCTCCAGGGATACTTATCACTCAAACTTATTTCTAAGAACCTATCCAGGCCAATCTCCCTAACATGATCGATAAATCTTTGAAAGACCTTATCAGGATCCATGTTGGGGACTAGTCTGAAATCGAGTCTCAAGACACCATTACTTGGGACTATAGTCTTGGTTCCAGGTCCAGTGTAGCCAGATTCAAATCCATCAACATTTACATTAGGCTTGAAATATACATTGATATATAGGTCCTCTCCACTTAACCTAGTCTCTTTGATGCCATATAACTCCATGGCAACCTCAAATGGGGATGCCTCCATAATATCATTTAAATATTTGAGATCGGACTCACTTGGTTCAAGTGCGTCCTCCTCGAGCCAATCCACTATAGGTCCCTTAAAAGGATCAATTAGGCTGGAAACCAGTCTCGATAAAATGACGGCTGGATTATATAATCCTCTACCCATGCTACTATGCACATCATATTCACTGGTCTTTACCCTAATCTCTATAAACATTATCCCCTTATTACCAAGGATAACCCTCGGCTTCCCCCTTATAGCTTCAGTGGGGAATGCGAAATATTCAAATGAAGCCTTGGATAATTCCTCCTTCATATCCTCAACAAACTTTGGCATACTGGGGCTGCCAAGCTCCTCCTCCCCCTCCAAGACAAAATATACATTCATTGGCAACTTACCAAAATTCTTTATAAATGTACGCATCCCCAAAAGGCCACTTAATAATGCTCCCTTAGTGTTATATGCCCCCCTTGCAATGATTTTATCTCCATCGATAGCAGCTTCAAATGGTGGGTGAACCCACTTATCCAGTGGCTCCACAGGTTGAACATCATACATATTATAATATATCATTGATTCATCAGACCCAGAATCTAGATATCCAAATACTATTGGATGCCCCCCATAGCTACGCAACTCAGAAGTTCCACCCAGTTCATCAATAATAAAATCCCTCAGAAATGTAGCAGTCTCATGGATTCCCTCCCCGCTACCAGATATACTCGGCATTCTAAGAAATTCCCTGACCTCATCGATTAAATCATCTCTAATTGAATCAATTATTCCATAAAATTCACTAAGCACCATAAAATGAATGATGGGAGTGTAGATATATGAAGTTTAGTCTACATGACTAAAGTATAAACTTTAAAGACTATACTTTGAATATGTATCGGTACCCAATAGAATATATTATGGATAAACTCCAATTATTGACAATAGGCATACTTACATTTAGTGTCATGTTATCAATCTCCATAGTTGGGCCACTACTCTCTCTATTGGTCTCAGAGGAATCAATATATTTAGGCGTAAATCCCAATTTCTCAATAGGCCTAATATTCGCCTTGGGTGGATTATCACTATCAATATTCCAGATACCATTCTCAAACCTATCATATAGGTATGGGAATAGAAAGCTAATTATTATTGGAGACATATTTGTAGCAGTATCTGTCCTACTAATTGGATACTCCGGCTACTTATCTAGAACGTTAGTGGGCGACCCGATATTAATTGGATGGAGCCTATCAGCATGGTTGCTAGCATTACTTAGAATTTTGCAGGGAGTTGGAGGGGCAGCTACATGGCCGATATTAATGGCCACTATACCATCAGTCATCAATGAGGAGGAGATTGGATTAGCTATGGGTATATTTGGGGCATCCTTTGGACTCGGTATGGCGTTAGGACCAGTACTAGGCCCGACTATTGCAGCCCTCACAAACATATATGCACCATTTATAATTGCAGCGTCCATTGCATTTATCTCAATTTTCTTAGCAATAAAGATTCCAAATAATAAAGTGAGAAACATAGAGAGAAACATATTTGAGATACCTAATAGAATAGATATAATATTATTGTCCATTGCAGGATTCACTCTTATGTATTCTATGGGTACATTAGTTGTCATATACCCTCGCTACCTATTAAATATCTTAGGCTTTAATGTGAAGGAACTGGCTCTCCTAATGGCACTCGCAAGCTTATCATTCGCTTTTTTACAGCCCATATTCGGAAAAATATCAATTAGAATAGGGTTTAAGAGACAGGTAATAATCGGTCTACTAATCACTATGTTCTCAGTGACGATAATATCTGTAACCAAAGACCTTTTATCAATATCATTAGCAATGTTCCTATTTGGCTTCTCCGGGGCAATCATGTTTCCAGCGGCATCATCACTCCTCACCAAGCTATCTGACGCAAGTGAATTAAATAAAAACACAGGGTTTTTTAATATGATGATTAGCCTCGGAGTAACATTATCTCCGATATTAGTCGGGTTAATATCAGATATATTCTCCTATAAAATAGCTTTCATTACACTACCAATAGTCGTATTAATTGGATTAATCTCAATATTGAAGGTATAATCCACTTATATATTTTTCCAATTTGGAAAAAATAAAGGATATTAGTCTTATCAATCCACATATATCTATGGTGAATTAAATTGGTTAAGTGTACCACATGTGGAATGGAAATAAGTGACCCGGCATCAGCGCTGAAGATCGAATATGATAATACCTTGTACTACTTCTGCTGTGAACATTGTAGAGACGCCTTTGTAAAGGAGCCAGAGAAATATATTCATGGAACCCATGAACATCACCACCATGGACACAGTCATGGAGGACAATCATGTTGCTAATCGCCAATACCCTACTTTTTATAATTTAATAGGTGAGCTACAATGAATAAAAAGAGAGTCGTTCTAAAAATAAAGGGGATGCATTGTGCTAATTGTGCATTAACGATTGAGAAGAATATTAAGAAGCTAGAGGGCGTGGAAGAGGCCAATGTTAGTTTTGCCTCAGAGAAGGCTATGGTATCTTTCGACCCAAGAAAATTAGATATATCTGCAATCGAAGAGGCGATAATCAAATCTGGATATGGAGTTGAGTATGAGAAAGTCAAGATAAATATCTCCGGGTTATCAGATAAAATGTATGGAGACGTCATCGAGGAACGACTTAAAAGGATCGAGGGTGTAAAGGATGTCTCAGTTAACTATGTGAGTAGCCAAATCTATATAGAGTATAATCCAGCCCTACTTTCACTAGCTGATATAAAAAAAGTATTGCTTGATATGGGTATAGAAGTGATGAGTGAAGAATACTCGGCGAGCGTGGAAGAAAAATATGTTAAAAACCTGAAGAAAAAAGTATTAATAGGAATTGTGTTATCCGTAATAGTTGTTTTATATAGCTACCCAGAGCTATTCTCATTCATCCCACTAGCCAAAACGAATATAGCTGCATATATATTAGCAGCGTCAAGCGGCTTCATACTATTTTATCTAGGCTCCACATTCTATAAGGGAGCTGTCAATGCTGCTAGAATGAGGACAGCAACCATGGATACATTAGTCTCATTAGGAACTACTGCAGCATACCTAATGAGTCTATGGTTCACAATCCCGACGCCCAATTGGAGTAACTTATATTATGATGTACCAGCAGTAGTAATAACATTCGTACTTTTAGGAAAATATCTAGAAAATAAAACAAAGAGTAAGACATCAGCTGTAATCAAGAAATTAATGGATCTCCAACCTAAGAGAGCTAGGATAATTATCGATGGAGAAGAGAGGGAAGTACCTATTGAATTAATTAACGTCGGTGATTTAATGATCGTTCGACCCGGTGAAAGAATACCTACCGATGGTATCATAATCGAGGGGCATTCAACAGTGGATGAGTCGATGGTTACAGGTGAGTCGATGCCCGTTGAAAAGAAGGTAGGCGACGAGGTAATCGGAGGAACGGTTAATAAGGAGGGGGTATTAAAGATTAAGGCCACAAAAATAGGCGATGAAACATTCTTGGCGCAAGTAACTAAGTTAGTTGAAGATGCATTGAGTACTAAGCCAGCCATACAAAAAACCGTGGATAAAGTGGCAGGTATATTCACATACCTAGTAATAAGTATAGCTATATTAACATTTGCCATATGGAGCGTTCTACTTGGAGCTCCTCCATCGAAGGCCCTCCTCTACTCAGTTGCGGTCCTTGTAGTGGCATGTCCATGTGCATTGGGCTTAGCAACACCGACAGCCATCATGGTCGGTATGGGGAAAGGAGCTGAATATGGAATATTGATTAAGAATGGTGAGGCGTTAGAAAAGGCTGGTAAAATAAAATATTTAATCTTCGATAAAACAGGGACACTAACCAATGGAGAGCCGAGAGTAGTAATAGTTAAGCCTGCCTTAACAATGGAGCTAAAGTTAGATGGCTTGAATGAGGATGACATATTAAAATATGCCGCAATCGCGGAGAAGAACTCTGAACACCCACTCGGTAGGGCTATTGTCGAAGAGGCAAAGGAGAGAGGTCTACAAATAGATGATCCAGATGATTTCATATCCTCCCCAGGTAAGGGAGTGAAGGCATTCTACAAAGGAAGAAAAATTATTGTCGGTAAACTCGACTACCTAAAATCTAACAACGTCGACATAGATAAAATCAGTGAAGACGCATACAAATTGATGGATAAAGGATATACAATAGTTGGCGTCGCGATCGATGGCCACATGTTTGGAATAATCGGGTTAATGGACACACCCCGGAAAGAGGCTAAAAAAGTAATAAAAATTATTAAGAATATGGATATAGAGGTCGGTATGATAACTGGAGATAACGAGAAAACGGCGAAGGCAATAGCTGACATGCTCGGCATCGATTTTGTGTTAGCAAATGTACTACCTGGTGGAAAAGCCAGGGAACTAAAGAAGCTTCAAGAAGAAGGTAAAATAGTCGCCATGGTAGGTGACGGAGTCAATGATGCCCCAGCATTAACCCAAGCAGACGTGGGTTTCGCTTTAGGAAGCGGTACAGATATAGCGATTGAGGCAGGGGACATAATAATTGTTAGGGATGACTTAAGAGACGTTGTCGCCGCCATACAGTTAAGCAAGAGAACCGTTAAACAAGTTAAAGAAAACTTATTCTGGGCTTTAATATATAATACGGTCTTGATACCACTTGCAGCCAGTGGAATACTGTATCCAGCCCTCGCAGGAATAGCTATGGCGATGAGCTCAGTAACCGTAACAACTTGGTCGCTACTGATGAAGAGATATAAACCAGAGATAAAGAAAGCATAATTCACTCCATTTATGGAGATTTGTTATATTTATATTATTTTTAGACCCATTTGTTACGTATAAAGCACAAATTTTATATAAATTTTATATCAAATAACGATTTATGAAAAAGAGTTCTAAAAACATAACATCGAGCTATGTTGCAAAACCCGGAGAAGTTGATAAATGTATATTACTTTATTCAGGTGGGTTAGACACATCAGTCATGATAAAATGGATAATTGAGAAATATGGATGTGAAGTAATAACACTTACACTTGACATAGGCCAGAAAACAAAAGATCTAAATGAAGTTAGGGATAAAGCATTGAAACTGGGTGCTACAAAGGCATATATAATTGATGCAAAGCAGGATTTTGCCGATAATTACATAACAAAAGCAATAAAAGCGAATGCACTCTACGAGGATGCATACCCCATCACGACTGCTATCGCTAGGCCGCTAAAAGCAAAATGGGCTGTTGAGATAGCTAAGAAAGAAGGCGCCGACGCTATAGCACATGGTTCTACAGGGAAAGGAAATGACCAAGTTAGATTCGACACTACAATATTAGCACTAAATCCCGAGATAAAAATTATAGCCCCCGTTAGGGAGTGGGGATTGAGTAGGGATGAAGAAATTAAATATGCGAAGAAACACAGTATACCTATACCCATTGATATAAATAATCCATACTCTATAGATGAAAACCTCTGGGGTAGATCAGTTGAATGCGGGGAAATAGAATATATTGATAGAGAGGTCTCTTATGATGCACTTGCATGGTGTAGGCCTCCAGAAGACGCCCCAGATAAACCAGAATACATAAACATAACATTCCATAAAGGGATACCAATCGCTCTAAATGGGGAAAATATGGAATTATGGAGACTAATTAATGCACTTAATATTATTGGAGGAAGGCATGGGGTAGGCATAATCGATCATGTCGAGGACAGAATAATTGGGATAAAGTCTAGGGAGTTCTATGAAGCTCCAGCAGCAACTATAATTATAAAGGCTCATAAAGACCTAGAAAAGACGGTGTGCACTAGATATGAAAATTGGTTCAAACCAATTGTAGATAAAGAGTGGACTAATTTAGTATACTCTGGTCTCTGGGTGGAGCCACTTACGAAAGATTTGGAGGCTTTTATAAACAAGGTCAATAATAAAGTATCTGGGACCGTAAAAATAAAACTGTATAAAGGAAATGCTATGGTAATGGGGAGAGACTCTCCCAATGCACTATATGACAAGAAATTAGCCACCTATGAGGAGGGACAATTATTCAATCAATCCGCCTCACCAGGATTTATCGAAATATATAGTCTCCAATCAAGATACGCATATCAATTAAACGGAGGCCTTAATATCGAACCAGATATATAATTTATATTAAGTAAATTCATGTGAGAAGATGTGAAATGGATAATGATGAGGAAAAGAAGTGGATGTGGGGAGGCGGATTTAATGAAAGGGTCGACGAAGAAATTATAAGATTCACGACATCAACAGATATAGAAGGGTTTAAAGGGGCGGATAGTAAACTAATCAAGTATGAAATC
Organism: Candidatus Geothermarchaeota archaeon; assembly: GCA_015523725.1. Classification (GTDB taxonomy): domain Archaea; phylum Thermoproteota; class Nitrososphaeria; order Geothermarchaeales; family JDFR-13; genus WAMZ01. The sequence continues at coordinate 2,583 of WAJV01000065.1, read as the reverse complement.
CAGTTAAACTATGCTTATATCCTGATGTTAATTAAGCAAGGGATAATCGATAGAAATATTGGGATAAAAATGCTCAAAACACTCAGAGAGATCGATGTAAATAAAATAGATCTGAGGGGATACGAGGATATACACAGTTATATAGAGGATATATTGATAAAGGAAACTGGATACACACCACATATATGCAGAAGTAGAAATGATGAAATAATTACACTGGAGAGAATGTATATGAAAGAACATATATTAAAAATCTTGGAGGAATTAATTCAATTGAATCAAACGATTATAGATAAAGCATCTAAATATAGATCTGCCATAATACCCGCATATACCCATTGGAGAAGAGCGGACTTATCGACACTAGGCCACCTAATGACTAGCTATACATATATGTTCTTGAGAGACATGTATTCACTCATAAATTATTATGAATTAATAGATAAATCACCCCTCGGCTCCTCAGCTATATCCGGCTGTACACTGCCAATAGATAGAGAATATTTAGCGGATGCACTGGGATTCAAAGAAGTACAATTAAATACAATAGACGTAGTATCAAGCAGATGGGAATTCCAATCACGATATCTCTCATTATTAACTATCATAATGAAACATCTTGCCTCCATATCGACTGACTTGATAATCTTATCAATGGATGAAATAAACCTAATCGATATAAAAACCAAATATTTAACCGGAAGTAGCTCACTACCACATAAAAAGAATCCCGATCCCCTAGAGATTATCATTGGAAAGACTGCATTCATACAGGGAATATTAAATAGTGTACTAAATCTGGGCGGGACTTTAACGGGTTATCATAGAGAGACACAGGAAGGGAAATGGTTGATTATAAAAGCGACGGAAGATGCTTTAGACTCAATTAGGATTATGAATAAGATAATCGAGGGTGTAGAATATAAAGCAGGTGATAAACATTTACCAAATCAAATTAAATACTTGTCTACACATGATATAAGTAATGAAATTAGTTATATAACCAGAGAATCTTTCAGAAAAATCCATGGAATAGTGGCTCAATGGAATAGCCAATTATCTGGTGATATCTATAAAGATATAGAGTTGCTATACGAGAAGCTTCATGATAATGGAATAAATTTCCCTCGAGAACATAAATCAAGGATTAAGATGCTGCTTAACCCTGAATACCTTATAGGACTAAAGAAGGTAATAGGAGCCCCTGGGGATATAGATAATATTCTTAAAGATATTGAATATAAGCTAAGCACCATAGACGAATTAATCAAAGGATATAAAGTAAAATTAATCAATCAGCTGACCTCACTTGAGAAGAAGGTAGATAATATAATTAAAACATCTAGAATATAGAATCCAATATCAGCATAATGATAAAACCAATCAATAAACCAATAGTAGCCTGATCCTCAAAGCCATGTCTATGAGTCTCAGGAATAATCTCATGGCTAACCACGAATATCATCATCCCCGCCGCGAAGCCCAATACATAGGGAAGTAACTGAGTCGCCACAGATGTTAGGAAGATAGGGATTAAAGCCATCAGAGGCTCTGAGGCACCACTCAGGAAACCAATCAAAAGAGCATTTCTTCTACGCATACCGATCCCAACCAATGGCAGAGAGACCGTGAAACCCTCCGGAATATCCTGAATCCCAATCGCAATAGCAGTTAGAATCCCATCCCTAATACTATATGAAATACTTGCTCCCACAGCCAACCCCTCCGGAAAATTATGTATAATCACCGCTAATACCAGCATCCATACCGCCTTAATCCTCTCCCTAAATCTCTGACTCCCCTCAGCACCCTTCACCATATGCAGATGAGGTAAATATCGCTCAATTACAATTATACCTAATGCGCCCAGGATAAAGCCGGTAACAACAGGCAATACACCTCCAACCTCAATACCCGGAAGAATAAGACTTGTAAACGAGGCTACTAGCATTATTCCAGCAGAGAAACCCAATCCAATATCGAGGCTTGACTCAGAGACCCTTGAACCGAAGGCGGATGGGATGGCGCCTACAAAAGTTAATATCATACATATAGAGCCTGCAAGTAATCCAGCGATAACTAGGTTACCACCACTATACAAAGTTATAAAATTTATTATTTGATCGAAAACCATATCCACCACTCAAAACCATAAGCGATAATGTATAAATGATTATTTCGATAAACAAAAAAATATTGAGAAGCGTTTAGATGTTATAAATTATCCAATATATCCCAGGCAAAAAAATAATGAGATCAAATAAGCATATATATGAAAATATTTTATTCCCTTACAATATACTCCAAATAGATTGAGATGGCTGGAACTGGAATGAATAAGATTAAAGAGGAGATTCTAGACGACTTGAGAAATAGTAGTGAAGCAGCGGTATCCACCTTCGCTGGAGAATATATCAGGAATAGGATGATGCATTTCGCGGTAACAGATGACCTAACATTCTATCTAGCCTCAATAAAGAATGACCCAAAAATAATGCATATTATACATAACCCATCGATCAACCTAATAATACTTAGGAAAAGAGGAGACCCAAGCAAATACATGGATTTATCCGAATTCTC
>WAJV01000064.1 GCA_015523725.1 Candidatus Geothermarchaeota archaeon | reverse complement strand
GTAACCATATTTATTGGAACATTATATGTTATAGCTATTTGATTTAACGGTAAATAAATTATTTGTTTTTGATTTATTGTCTTTCCATTATGGGCTAAGTCTTTATCTGCATATATCCTTATTTCTTTGGATATTGGTTTAGATATTTCTCTCCATCCCACTTTATGTAATAGGATATATGTGTCCATTTCCCTAGTGTATGGGTTGGTTATTGGTTTGTCTGATATTATTATGTGGGTCTCTACTCTGCCCCCCCTCACCTCTGCTCCGTAACTTGAATGGACTGAGGCGTATTTTCCCTGATTTGTTGAGGCTATTCCGATTATTTGGCCTAGTATGGCTACTCCCTGTCCACCTATTCCTATGATGGATAATTTATGCATTTTCCACCACCTTAGAAATTAATTCTAGGTAGCTTTCCCTATCCCTATCTGTATATTCGCCGACTATTATGTTGTTTAAATATTCATCGTAAGTTTCTAGGGCTAATTTTTTGATATTGATTGATTTTTTCAGGATTTGTTTCATATATTCTCCGGGAGATATATTCATGCGGTTGGTCATTCTAGAGGTGCATTGAGATATTACTTCGATATATCGGAAGCCCCTTTTTCTCAAGGCTTTTTTGAATGTGTTTTTCAGTTGCATGAAATGTGAAACTGTCCACCTAGCTACATAGTTTGCCCCTGCCGCTGCAACTACGCTACATGTGTCCAATGGATAGTCTATGTTTCCATAAGGGGTGGTTGGTGTCTTTATTCCGAATGGTGTTGTGGGGGCTACTTGTCCACCGGTCATCCCATATACCTGGTTATTAATCATTATTGTTAACAGATCCATATTTCTTCTAGCAGCATGTAGGAGATGGTTTCCACCTATACCTGCTATATCACCGTCACCACCGACGACGATGACATTTAGATTTGGTCTAACTAGTTTAACTCCAATAGCGACTGGGATTGCTCTGCCGTGTATTGTGTGTATTGAGTCTGCTTTTATGTATGGGCTTGGCATCCATGCAGAGCATCCTATTCCACTTACAAATACAAAATTATCTAATGTATCTATGTTTAGTTCCTTGAAGGCTTGGAATAATGCCTTCATAACTATTCCTATTCCACATCCTGGGCAGAATATCGTTGGCAGCAGCTCCTCCCTTAAATAATTTATTAGTGGATGCTTCACTTTCTATACGCCTCAATTATATAGTTATATAATTCATCGGGGTATATTGGTATGCCTCCCCCGATTTTATTAAATGAATAGATATCGAGTCCATTACCTATTATCTTAATATCGTATATTATTTGGCCTAGATTCATCTCTGGAACTACTACGATCCCTGCATCCTTTATAATTTTACTTAATTCATCATAATTTATTGGCCATAGGGTCCTCAACTCGACATTCATTGCTACAAATCCTTCCTTATTGAGCTTCTCCACGGTCTCTGAGGCGACTCTGGCTGTTGAACAGTATGATATAATTATGATGTCTTTATCTTTCTCGACCATATCCACTGGATAAATATTATAATTAAACAGGTATTCAACATTATTCCATATCTTTTTATATATCCTCCTAACCAGATGATTATGTATCTGGGCGTCTTGTGTTTTCCTTATACCGAAGCCGTCGTGGGTCGATGTTGTGTAGAGTACATTGTATCCCTCTCCTATTCTAGGCATCGGGGGTGGTATAGATGGGTCTCCAGAGTCGAAGAATGCGTCGCCGGGTTTTCCATATCGACGTTCGATTAGGCTTATTTGATCTTTATCTATAGTTACCGTTTCCCATAAATGGGCCGTTAATTCATCTATTAAAAGTATTACGGGTGTCCTAAGCATTTCCGATATATTGAATGCATCTATTGTTCTTTGATATGCTGACTGGGGTGATGATGCGGTCAACACTACAAGTGCCTGGTCCCCATGCCTCCCCCACCTGGCTTGCATTACATCCCCTTGACCACTCTTCGTTGCTTGGCCTGTGGAGGGACCTAGCCTCATTACATCGACTAATACAAGTGGTATTTCCAACATTATTGCCATTCCTAATGCCTCTTGCATTAGGCTGAATCCAGGTCCACTGGTGGCCGTCATTGCTTTTGCACCTGCGATACTGGCTCCAATTACCATATTTATTGATGATAATTCATCCTCTCCTTGGACAAATATTCCCCCTCTCTTTGGAAGGTTGCGGGCTATGTATTCCATTAAGTCGCTGCTCGGCGTTATTGGGTATCCAGCATAGAAGTTTAGTCCAGCTGTTAGGGCGGCCTCCGCTATAGCTATATTACCAGACCAAAAATGTCTCTCCATCATTGGTTATCATCAATAAATTATTATATGGGTTGATATGGATTAATGAATTGTTTTAATTGTGTCAGTTTTTATTGGATCTGGTCAACCCCATAAGCCGGGTCCCAGATCACCTCCCTCATCATCCACAAATAATCTAAATTAGATATTGAATTATTAATTGATTGGTATTTAATGGGACTAAGTATTATTTTTGAATGTGTATAATCTGGTTTTATTGGGTAAAAAATTTACATCGGGTTTACACTTGATTTACATAACTTGATTCAGCTATGTATGAACATTATATTTTAATTGAAAAAATTTAAAAAGATTGAGGAGGTTTTAGATATCGACTTTAGGGTCTTCTTTTATAGTTGTTAGGATTAGGTGGGTGCTACTTCTCTCTATCTCCGGGATATTTATGAATTGATCGATTATCCTCATCAAATCATTCCTATTTTTTGCCCTAAGTAGCACCACGAAGTCTATGTCACCTAGGAGGAAGTATACTGCCCAGACCCCCTTTATCTTACTTAGTTTTTCCCCTACGACGTTTTGATAATTTGGTCCGAATTTTGCCTTTATAAGTGATACTGCATATATATCGTATCCAATTTTATGGGGGTCCACTAATGCCATAACCTTCCTAATTATTCCCTTATCCCTCATCTTATTAATCCTATAGTGTATAGCCGTCTTGGACATACCTAGGACTTTACCAAGCTCTTCAAGTGATTTGGTCGCATCGTCTTGCAGTATATTCAGGATCTTTTTATCCGTCTCGTCCAATGCCTCATCCCTATCTCTTTTCTGCTTAGACCTCCTCGGCATGTCGTCACCTACTATAATTTAATAATATTCAATATGATATATAAATTGATTTAAAATAATACATTATTTAGATTGTTGATAGAATAAAGATAAATATAGATTAATATATAATTAACAACTTTGCATTAATCTTTTTTCATGATAATACAATTATAAGGAAGGTGGTATGCTAATGGAGGTAGTTTATGAGAGTGGGAGTATAAATGATATGATTAAACTTTTGGAGAAAGACTTGGAGAGGCATGAGGAGATCAAGTCCTTAAGTAGGGTTCCTGAACCGAGTAGGGGGAGACGATACAGACAAGTTCTTTTACAGACTTTTTCCTCAATAGGTTCCTTAATAGCCTCAGTAGTTATAGAATTTAAAAATGGATTAATTAGAAGATATGTATTCCTTGGTAAGGTGATGCCGAAGGGGAATTCAACATCCTTCATCGATATGCCTTTCTATGCTGAAGGATATATTTATGAGACTATTGGTGGGGATGCTAAGTTCCGTATATTTAGTCCGGTTATTTATCCGACTGCGAAAGAAGTATTCCTAATAGTCAAGTCTATTGGTGACAAATTTAGGCTTAGTGATTTGGAGGTGCATCTAGAGAAGATTACTGAGACACTAGACTATGACTTCCTGTAATCCATTGGTGAATTGGGATGCTAAGTGGTTATGGTGGCAGATATATTGATATTGATTTATCAAGTGGTAGGGTTAGAGATGAACAGTCGGATGAAAATCTTTTGAGGAGTTTTATCGGTGGGAAATGGCTGGCCACCTATTATCTATATAAAAATCTTGATCCAGAGATTGATCCATTATCCCCGGAGAATATACTCTTTATAGCCGCTGGTCCTGCAACTGGGTCTAGGGTTCCATTGGCATCTAAAATCGGCTTCTTCTTTAAGAGCCCATTGACAGGGATATTTGGAGAAAGTTTCATGGGAGGGAATTTTCCAGCGGCCTTCAGGTGGTTGAATATAGATTATATGGTTATCCGAGGTGCGTCGGATAAACCAGTATACATATATGTTGATGATTCGCATGTTGATATATTGGACGCCCGGGACTTATGGGGTTTGAACACCGAGGAGACGGAGAAGGCATTGGAGAAGAAGCATGGTTCTGATATTGAGGTCGCTGAGATTGGTCCGGCTGGGGAAAAACTCATTAGGTTCTCCGTTATTAGTCACGGGTATGGGGAGAGGAAGAGGGAGTCGAAGGCTGGTAGGGTGGGTGGCGGGGCCGTAATGGGGAGTAAGAAGTTGAAGGCTATTGTGCTTAAGCCTAGTAGCCGAGATGTTAATATATATAGCGATGATTTACTCAAGGCATTTGTGAAGAAAATTAGCCGCCTAATTGCTACAGATCCATCCACTGGAGCATCCAGTTA
>WAJV01000063.1 GCA_015523725.1 Candidatus Geothermarchaeota archaeon | reverse complement strand
TGTAAAGAAATATAATTAACCCTATAATGGATAGCAGATATCCAATTATAAACCTAGCCCGCATACAAAAAATTTTTTATATGGCGCCGAATAAATACACAACTAATTATAAATAAGTTGGGGACTCAGTTGTAACAAATAATATTGTTACTCACCGATTTTCTCAGCCTCCCTAATCACCTCATCATAATCGGGTTCAATCCTAGGATCATCACTAACCCACTTATACCTAATCACACCATCCTTATCAACTATGAAGACAGCTCTTTTAGCCAGCTCCTTCAAACCAAGTAGATCAGGTAGAACAACATCATATGCCTTAATAACCTCTTTATTAAAATCACTTAAAAGCGTGAAGTTAAGCATATTCCTCTCCTTAAACTCCTTCAGAGCAAAGGGTGAATCCACACTAATCGCAAGGATAGTTGCATTAGCCCTCTCCAATTCAGACATCCTATCCCTAAAAGTACACAATTCCTTTGTACATACAGAAGTAAATGCACCAGGGAAAAACAGTATCACCACAGGCTTCCCCATACTGATGAACTCAGATAGACTCCGTCTATTTAGATCTGTGTCTAATAGAGTGAAATCCGGGGCAATATCCCCGATCTTAAGCCGACTCATTCAGACCACAAACAATAATTTAGACCTAGATATCTATATAGGATAATTAATACTCTATCTTACCGATGAAATATATGGACACTGATTATGCCGGTAATAACAGAACTGCATCCACCAAAGCCTAAAATAATTACGATCCACTAAAAATGATAAACTATCAAAAATCTAGAATGGACTTCATTAAACAATTTTATCGGTAATTAGTGGGCATTATTGATAAATGTTAATGCATTCCTTTAAAAAGTATAAATAAGTTGAGTAAAGGTAGCAAAGCATTAATGCAAAATTTAAATATGTGAACTCATATTATAAAAGATTCCATAAATCATAGCCAGGGTGAATGTATTGAAAGCTGTATATGCAATTATTATCGTGTCCTTGTACATAGCAGCTACAGGCTACCAAGTCTATGCACAGTCAAGATACTCATTCGATTCACCAAGGGGAGTTAGGTATGAGTATACTGCATCAGACTATCCCGGTGTAAATATACCGCAAAATGCTTTCAACATAGCAAATGAATACGTGGATAAAGTGGATATAAAGCATATAGAGGTTTATATCGTAGGCGGAAATTTAGTTGTTGAATTGGAGTTATATGGCTCGACCCCCACTGAGCAAGATATTCAGCTCCTAGCGTCTAACAGCATGTATATATTTTACGGCGGGCAGATCCACATGAATTACTCCGGCACAAATATCAAATTCAGGTTTGACATATCTTTTCACCCAATGTCCCTAGCCGGGGAAACATTCAAATATTTCTTCGCGATTTATGACCCTAGAAAACCGAGATATGAAATAAATGTAACGGACCATGCATCATGGACATTTAATGGAAACAAAGTGGAAATAAGTTATGATCTAGGGGAGTACGCAGGGGTGCAATTCTATCCAGCTACATCGACAGCCACCTTTGTCGCGGTAAGCACAGTATTAGGATATTTCATTAGTGAGACGGCATCAGACTACAAGATTAAGGAGGACATGCTATATGTGGCGGGTCCAGTTAAGACTGGGGGCGAGGAAAACCAAACTACGCCAAGTGGAGATGAGGAGACAGGGGGAAGTATGCCTCCTACTCAAGAGATGCCAGGCGGTGGAATATCTACACCTCCATCCGAGGAGGTACCGCAGGGTCAGGGAGGCCTACAGATATGGTTTGCTGTCCCAGTGGTCGCTGTCATCGCAGCAGTAGCTATATACTTTTTGAAAATCAGAAAACCATAGATATACGATGCCGACAACTCTTTTTATGATATTCTTGGTGCTAGGGGCAAAACTAGTTAAGGTTAGAGTCAAACTTCCAACTTTTTTATGATATTTTTAATTGGTGTATTAGCCGCTTTCTTTTTATCCTCAACCTCTAAACTACTCAAATAGACGCCAAGAATATCCATCGCAAGCTC
>WAJV01000062.1 GCA_015523725.1 Candidatus Geothermarchaeota archaeon | reverse complement strand
CATATATAGTGGTAAAATAATATTCGATGGAATAGATATAACAAGGAAACCGCCACACCATGTATCAAACTTAGGCATTGCCTACCTCCCCCAAATAGGAAATGTCTTTAGTACATTGACGGTCTATGAAAACCTACGCCTAGCAGCATACTCCCTCCCAGAGGAAGAGGTGGAAGACAGTATAAATGAGTCACTAGAATTTTTCCCCGTTCTAAAACAATATTTAGACAGAAAAGTTGGGAGGCTTAGCGGTGGAGAGAGGCAAATGGTCGCAATGGCAATGGCACTAATTAGGAAACCAAAAATAATGATGTTCGACGAACCATCCGCAAATTTGGCGCCGAAATTAGCGCAGAAAGTAATAGATGAAATATATCGTCTCAGAAGTGAGTTGGGGATAACCGTAGTTATCGTTGAGCAAATAGTTAAACTGGCATTAAATATTGCGGATAAGGCGTATCTACTCGTATCGGGCTCTATAAAATTCAAAGGTGGTGCAAAAGAATTATTGAATAGACCAGATCTGGGAAAACTTTATCTAGGGATAGCTTAAACCCTATAAACCCCAAATTATATCTTTGAGGCTTTTGTATGAGTAGCCTATTAATCAGGGCTTGGGAGGCAATTACATTTAAGGGTGATGGACTGGGTATCGTAGAGAATGCCGCTATATATGTGGAGGATGGTGAGATAGTAGCCGTTGGGCATGATGAGGATGTATTAAGATATGCTAATAAAAAAGATTATTATTTCGATCTAAGGAACAAGGGATTGATCCTACCTGGATTTATTGATGCTCACATGCATACCCAATTAGCGATTATAAGAGGCTACTGCCAAGATGTCCCGGAGTATGAGTGGATGCATAAAACAGTTGCGCCATTAATGAAACATGCCAAGAATGAGCATATTTTGGCCGGAAGTAGATTAGCGGTATTGGAGGCGCTAAAGACGGGAACAACTACATTCGGAGATTATGGTAATAATATGGAAATAATTACTGAAGAAATATATTTAAAAAATGGTTTAAGAGCTGCCATAACTGAAACTATAAACTCAATACCCGTCACCTTAAATAAATTAAGTGATGACGAGTTATACCCCTTGGATTATGACATAGGATATAAAAAATTCCAGAAGAATATTACGCTATATAGGAAGTATGAGTTAAATCCACTTATCAATGTCATGCTTGGCCCACAAGCCCTCGATATGAATCCATTAGAACTTATAAAGGAGGTTTATGACTATGCCTCCAAAAATAATTTAATGATTCACATGCATGTAGCTCAAGGAGGCAGGGAGAGGAGACAGATATTGAGGAGGTATGGGGATACAACAATAAAAGTATTATATAGAAATAATTTACTAAATGAAAGATTATTAGCAGCACATTGTCATGACTCAACGGATGAAGAGCTTGAGCTTATGGCGAGGCTGGGTGTAAGGATGGTAAGTTGCCAACGGTCCATTTCACTAATCGATGGAATAATCCCCCCATTAGTAAAATATATTGGATATGGTGGGACGGCTGCTTTAGGCACCGACCAAGCGTCGGGAAATAATAATCAAAGCATATTCATGGAACTTAAATTCGTGTCAATACTTAGTAAAATACTATTGAGAGACCCATCTGCTATGCCAGCGTGGAAAACTCTAAGATTAGCTACTATTGAGGGCGCTAAAGCATTGGGATTAGGTGATTCAATTGGCAGCTTGGAGAAGGGGAAGAAAGGAGATATTATAGCAATAGATTTAAATAAATATAATCTATCGCCAATATCGAGATACCCCATTAGAAACTATATCTATAACTTGGTTTACTCATCACAAGGAAATGAGGTCACACATGTATTTATTAATGGTGAACCGAAAGTAGTAAATGGTGAGGCAATTATCTTCAATGAATACAAGATTATAGAGGAGGCAAATAAGTATTGCCAAGACCTCCTCGATAAAGCAGGCATAGACTATTTGGAGGCCGGGAGTAAGCTAACAAAATATATTAATATTTGATTAGAGGAGTTAGGCCTCATTCATATAATCAAGTGGGATAATTTCCTTATCTCCTTCATAAAAGATATTCTTAAGGGATATTATTAGTGTGCCGGTTAGTAGCAAAAATATTATAATTGTCAGGAATCTATCATATTCACTTAATGACCTAAGCTGAATCAGATAGATAGCTGCAGTAAGTGTTATAAATAAGAATATCGCCTGGGCAAACCCGATAAACTTTTGGAACCTATGACCCCTAATATTCCTATAACCGATGAATGAGAAAATTAGTGTAGAAAGAGATAGTGCAATTGACAAAGGTAAATACTTCACCTTGAGTGATAAATACGCCTCCTGTAAATAATCAAATATAATCATTATAATTATTAACCCAATAAATGAGAATCCATAACCCTTTATCAACTTATACATCTCAGAAAGTATAAATGATAAATATATGAATAAATTTTAGAATATAGTCCTATGGATCTATAAAACTTCTTTAGATACCAAGTCGAATAGCGTCTCACCCCTCCTTATAACTTTTATATCCCCATCCACACTTATTAGAACTATTGGCGGCCTAGGGAAGCTATTATAGGTAGATGATTCCTCAAAACTGTATGCACCGACATGCATAAACATCATTTTATCACCAACCCCCGTATCCTTAGGCAAGGGTCTATACTTTGGTAGTTGGGGGGAATTATCCTCCTCACCAGGTATATCATGGAAGGCGTCATCGGTATCACATAGTGGTCCACCCACCCTGAAAGGATGGTTATGCGGCTCACTAATTTTAGTAATATTGATTAAGGGATAATACCATTTATATAGAACACTGCTGAGAAGCAGATTAAATCCTGCATCTAATATAATCCATTTTTCTCCATCTACCCGTTTTTTAATATTAATTACACGTGTCAATAATATCCCCGAGTCGGCGATAATTCTCCTACCGAACTCAAAAAAGATACTCATCTTCTCTAAACCATATTCTTTAACCATATTCCCCAGTGTCTTGAAGAATAGCTCTTCATTAAACACTGGCTTAAATCTATCTGGTACATCAATATCTAACTCAATTGGCGATAATGTATAATCAATTGGTAGGCCTCCCCCTAAATTAATGTGTTCAATAGATATTCCTAAGCTATTTAACTCATTCAATAAACCAAATATCTTTTTCATCGCCTCTACCCATGTATAGAGATCAGTTATTTGAGACCCTAAATGTGAATGTATACCAACTAGGTCTATGAAGGGGGATGATAAAGCCTTTTTACCTAGCTCAATAGCTCTATCGATCTCCAACCCAAATTTGGTCCATGATAAACCTGTCTTAATTACTTGAGCCTCCACCTCAGGAACAATCCTAAGAGCAACCCTAGGTTTTAGGCCATATGAGATAGCTAATTTCTCAATTAAATCATATTCATATTCTGAATCAATATTGATACAATTTATACCAGTCTTTATTGCGAACTCAATTGCCTCAACACCCTTACCTGGACCATTGAATATAATATCTTCAGGTCCATATCCAGCCAGTAACGCTTTATATAATTCTCCACAGGAGACGACTTCTGCCCCAACCCCCATAGACCTTAATATATTAAGTATTGAAAGATTAGAATTAGCTTTCAAAGCATAATAGATTCTAGAGTTTGGTAAATATCTCCTAGATAACTCCATCAAATTATTAGTTACCTCCCTCAGTCGAGATTCAGAAAAAACATACAGTGGTGTACCAAGTTCCTCAGCTAGTTCGAGTAAATCCACATCATCCAAATATATTCGATTATTCCCGATACTCATATGGGCAATGATAGAATCCATAAATATAATTAAAGAATATTCTAATATAAGCCTATTACATACTAAAAAGTAAGTTGATTAACCATGAGGTATCGCACATTCGGTAAGACAGGGGAGAAGATAAGTGTATTGGGCATAGGTGCTTGGCAAGCAGGGTTAAAGAGTTGGGGAAAAGATTACACACTAAATGACGTTAAGGAAGCAATCAGATTTGCATTAGACAATGGTGTTAACTTCATAGATACAGCAGAGATCTATGGAAACGGTAGATCAGAGGAAGTTATAGGAGGAATCTTGAGGGATTATGGCGATAATATATTTATAGCGACAAAAATATCGGGATTTAATGCAACTACAAAGAGAATATTTGAATCAGCTAAGAGAAGTAGGGGGAGATTAGGGATTGACGCTATAGATCTTTACCAAGTTCATTGGCCACCGAGCATATATACTGATATTTGTAAGACCGCAAGGGCATTGGAGAAGTTAGTCGATAATGGTATAATTAGATATATTGGAGTAAGTAATTTTGACCTAGATATTTTAAAGAAGTTTAGAGAATGCCTCAAAAAATATGATGTCATTAGTAATCAGCTTCAATATAATCTGCTTAATAGAGGGGTTGAAAAAAGACTTTATCCATATATGAAGATGGAGGGTATAGAATTGATTGCCTGGAGTCCAATAGCAAAAGGAGCCTTAGCAGGCAAATTTAAAGCAAATACTTTTGCAAAGAAAATGGATCCATCCTTCAAGAGGGCTAAAGAGGCAAAGAAGTTATTCGAAATTTTGAATAGACTAACAAATAAATATAATTGCAAGATGCATCAAATAGCCCTGGCCTGGTTAATTGCTAAGGGTGCATTACCGATTCCAGGAGTTAAGAGAGTCGGCCAGGCAATGGAGAATATAGGGGCTGCCGATATAATACTAGATGATAATGATATATACATGTTAGATGAATCGTCATCCAAGTATATTGAGGTTAAATTCGGTGGAGTAATGCCACGAATAGTGCCCAATTGGATGCAGAGAATTATCATAGGGTTATTGGGTGGAGTATAGGTAATTATCTAAGTATACCCTATCTACACGCTTTTACTATATATCTTGGGCCACTCAAATCCATCAAATTTACTTTACTGAATCCAACATTATATAGATGATCGTATAATTCATCCGCGGCGAAAAAATTACCAGGGAATCCAAGGATCTTTTCAAAGAGGCGAATAAACTTTCCTAATAACTTACTCCTATCTATATCGATAATATACATGCATGAACTAATTATGCTATGATAATTCCTTATCGATTCAAGTGGTTTGTAAAAATGATGTAGAGCATCATTTACGATAACATAATTAATTGAGCTAGGCCTAAAAATAATGTCGGATGAATCAGCAACTACCCGCTCAAACGAATAATTTCCAAGTCTAAGCATACCAAAGTCAATATCTACATCAATTATATATTTGGCACCCAATTGGGACAAGGTGGGAACTAAATATCCTGGGCCTCCTCCTAAATCAACCACAGCACCATCCAATTTACCTATATATTTAGCTATATCTCGATATATAACCGCTTCTTCATCAATGAACCTTTTATATGCCATCCGTAGGAATCTCTGTGAAATTGTTTCTAATAACCTCATATCAAACACTCTAAAATACCTATTTTAAATGCATATAGATAGGTCAGGGTTATCCAAGACAATAAATCCATCCCTATCTATGTATATTGATAAACTCTTGATGGCCGACTTACTAACCCTTTTATATAGAAAAGTCAATAAATCAAATATAACTGGGTCCCCCTTCTTGTATGGCTTGAAGCACCTGACTCCTCTCAATCCAGCTATAAATATTAACATAGCATTTATGCCTCCTCGAATCAATTCAATAATCTCCCTGATATGTCGTCTACCCCTTTCTGAGGGACAATCTGGATACATCGCCGCCCCAGACTCATCTAGTAATACTGCGCTCTTAGTCTCTACAAGTATCTCCTCCCCTCTCTCATTGATCAAAAGATAATCCAGCATCGAATCATTGACACGAGGGTTCCTCTTAACGATTTTAAATTCATCAAGCCATGGAATCAGCCCATCATCAACTAAATACTCAAAAACAATGTTTTGTAACCTAGTATCTATCAATGCATAATAATCCCCCATATCTATACCGACGAGCCTATACCTGAGTTTACGCCCTTTTATCGGTACAACGAGGCCAAGCCTATCTTTCTCCAAAAACTCAAGCAACCTTCCAGTATTAGTGAGATGGACATTAACTCTTTTCCCCTCCAAATTCATGGTTACAGTAAATCTATTCTTACGTTCAATTATTCTACCCAACCTAAAATAGCTTAATTTAAATACCTTATGATGCAATATTTTATCCAGACTATTCACCCCAAGAGCCGCTTATACTCCTTCATCATACATCTATTCCAGACTATTTTTACACCAGCTTCCCGCGCCTTAGATACTGCATCAGGGTGGTATATACCTTCCTGTAGCCAGATTACTTTAGGCCTCTTCTTCAGAGCCTCCTCAACCACCTTTGGCGTCTCCTCACTAGGCCTAAAAACATCAACTACATCGATATCACCCTCCACATCAACAACCCTTTTATAAACCTTTAATCCCCCTATCTCCTCAGCCATAGGATTAACTGGAACAATCTCATAACCAACATTCTTCAAAAACATTGGTACATAATGAGCCGGCTTACTGGGATTCCTAGACATACCAATGACAACAATTCTCTTACTCTTTAGTAATATATCTCTAACCTCCTCATCAGTAAGACCATCATGAGGAATCATATCAACCACCAACCAAATAATCCCCTAAAATATCAAGAACAAATATAAGACCACTACTCATATATCCTCTCAGCCCCAGTATCCAACTTCTTCTCTTGAGCCATCGCCTTCAACTCTTTGGTTATCTTCTGAAGCTCAACCTCCAAACTACCAACCATCCTCTCCAGAACATCTCTCTGAGTAGTGAGAGCACTAGCTAAATCCCTAGAATCAATAACGCCCAATAATTTTCCGAATCTATTAACCACCGGTACCCTCCGAATACCTTTGGAAGCCATAATCTTAGCTACAGCCCCGAGATCCGCATCCGCCAAAACAACCACAACCTTCTTCGTCATAATATCCTCCAATCTAGTATTCTTTAAATCCAAGTCTTTAGCAATAACTCTCCTCACAATATCTCTCTCCGTCACTATCCCAATGACACGTTTCTGATCATCCAAAACAATTATCTCCCCTCTATCCGATTTATCTAGTATCTTAGCAGCCTCATAAACGGAGGTGTCTTTAGTGGCGTATATAGGGTCCTTCATAACATCAGCAGCCTTTAGCCCCAAAATATTCGATATAGCCTCATAAACCTTCCTAGTTATCTCATTAGTAGACGGTTTACCCGATCCTACCAAGAAACTCACCTATATAATTATAATTAAAACCTATTTATCTATAATTTAAATAAAGTCTCCTCATGATATATAGAAATACTAGTGCCTTGTATGTAACAAACCATACCAGCTAAGGATCATAACCACTAATATTACTAAAAATATAGGTAAATGAAAAATAGCTAACTTGGGTATAGTACCTGTAGCAGATATTATAGACCTAGATAATCTCCCCAAATTAAACGTCGATAATACCAGTGCTGGAACAGGACAAGAATTAAAATATACATAGTAGAAAGCGATGACATAAAGTATACTATATATAATGTTCTCTAAAACAAGGAAGTAAGGTAGTTGAGAAAAGAAATTGATAGATACATACATACTAATTATTATAATAATTAGTATCGATGAAAACTTCCTCCAAAACTCCAAAATCGACACCCAAACCATAGATTTGTGACCCATAGATTTAATAGGCGATATATTCAGTAC
>WAJV01000061.1 GCA_015523725.1 Candidatus Geothermarchaeota archaeon | reverse complement strand
ATATAATTCCATAGACTCCCCTCAGCCTCCTAACTAGCAGTGGTAGGGCCGCAAGTAATAATAGGTAGATATATGGGAGAGGTAATTTATATCGAGTTACATAAGTCTCTATAAGTCGATAGAGGCTATAGCCAGTTAATAGAGTTGCATAGGGTAGGTAAATAATGGTTGAGAATAGTAGCTTGGCTGATGGCCGGCTATATAAGTCAGATATGATTATGTAGCCTGCTAAAAGAATCATCGAGATATTTAGGAGAATTATGTACCTAGGTCTCAATATTGGAGCCAATAGTTTAATTAGGATTGGCTGGAGCTGAGCCGATGCCCATATACTCATTATAAGTAGTTGTAGGCTATGGATAAGCCTAACCCACCTCATTCCACTAAAAAAGCTGCAGATAAGTTTTTAAGCCATAGAATAATATGGCCACATAACTCTCATGGAGGAATTAGAGGTTTAAAAACAAATCTGAAATATTTATTGATGAGGGAGGCTCCAACCGCCCGGAAAGAGGGTTGGAGACCTCCAAATACCTATCCAACGCCAGGAAATGGGTTGGATAGGCCGGGTGGGAGAGGGGAGAATAAAACAAGGCAATTCTATAAACCACAACCATAGACATCAAATAAAATACTAATACATAGAGAAACAAGGGGGACATGTGTCTAGAACCACTAATTAGATATGTATAGCCAAATCAGAGTCAAGTACATTTCCTCAGGCAATATCATCAGGATAATCCTCTATAATCCCGTCTCAAACTTATTCACACGCCTTATAGGAGGTGTACCAATGAATAATATGATTTATTTATGTAGTCTAAGGTTTAGGTTGTCTTCAAGGGGGTATTATAGGGCCAACATACCCGTATATAAACTCAAAGACAAAATATCTATGGAGCCAGGAGTATATAGGCTAAGACTCTACATAGAGGAATTAGGCGAAATAAGGATCCGGGCAAAGCTACCGACTAAATACATTGACCTACATATACCGGCGAAACTAACCAATAAGATTAAGCCAGGGAAGGAATACAGAATATATTTGATAAATATTTTGGATGAAGCACAGCGGCTAGATAGAAATGTAATCATATACTCAGGTGGAAGAAAAGCAAGGATAGAGATACCCCAATGGTACCTAAGACAAAACAATATCAAAGAAGAAACAATAATCAAAATAGAAGTAGAATACAATGGAGAGAAACACATATTATTTGGAAGCTATAGAGGAACCGGGCCACACATACAGTCACTACCACCAATGAAAACATATCCAACAAAAGTAACAGTAACCAAGATAGAAAAATATAGTATAGAAAACTTCATAGACGACTTCAATAGATTAGCGCAAAGAGAAGCCAACTATAAAAACATGCGACTGGAAAAGCAAGGTGGGAAACTAGCCGTAGTCATTGATGGAGTAGCCGTAGAAATTGGAGAATATTATTTCGACACATATGCATACTATACCTACTTAATAATAAGGATAAATGGAATAGATGGATTCAAGACATTCAGGATACACAACTATGGAGAAAAGATAAAAATATATTACTTACAGCAAACAAGAAAACATAAACTAACAGACCACGCAGCATATATGCCAGTAGTCAACATAATCAATCTAGGTGACCAAATATTAGTATACTATTATGATACAAGGAGGAATAGAATGTACCAGACCTATCTGATACTACAGTATAGCAGGAAAAAACAATTAATTAAAGAAATAATCACTGAGTTAAACAACCAGGACGTTTATATTGCGATAATATCTTTAGACGCCCAAATACATATCGGTTATCTAAGAAAGGTATATAGAAATAAATTCCCAAAATTCGTCAAGGAACTAGGTAAATACGGCGAAACAATAGCAAAGGAGTTTCTTATAGCTAAAGGATTCAGGGTACTCGGCAACAATGGAAAAGGCCCCGATATTACAGTTACTCACCCTATTAAAGCCATAGCTGAAGTTAAAACCACAATAATTAGCAAGAAGATCTCAATGAAGCTACACGAAGCTAAGGAACAGGTTAGAAAACGCCTAACATCATACAATAAACTCGCCATAGTAGTATAC
>WAJV01000060.1 GCA_015523725.1 Candidatus Geothermarchaeota archaeon | reverse complement strand
TAAGAGACAGCGACTATAAGGCAGGCACCATCGGTTGGAGAGAAGCTGAATTACTAGTAAAAACACTAAACAATAAGGATGGACTCAATATATTCATAATCAATAGCGCTGGAGCAAGAATAGACGACGGTATAAATTCATTGGAAGGCATATCCCAATTAATCAACACGATGAACAACAACATTGCTTTAAACATATCAATTATAGATGGGGTGGCAGCAGGAGGGGCTTCAATAATCACCTACTTATCAGATATAAGAATATTTCTGGCCAATAAAAGCATGCTCTTCATCCATGGACCAAAGATTTCGAGTAAATTATTAGATAGGAAGATAGAGGCAGCCGAATTAGGAGGCATAAATGTACACACACAAAACTCCCTACCCACATTAATCGTTAACAATATAAATAGGGACTACAAGAAAGTAATTCAACTAATACAGTATTTAATCGATGCATTGGAGATATGGAGTGGGAAAAGGCCAAAAATAATCGAAAAAATAAAGGGTTCAACTGAGGCGCCCAATGACCATCAAGAAGATAATGAATTCCTCAGGATAATTAATGTAGAAGAATCGATAGAAGTCTATCCCGAATCGGGAACATCCCTAAAAACATATTTATGCAAAATAAGGAGAGTACCGATTGGAGTAGTTACTTCACCCAATATCGAACAGACGCATAGAGTTGATATTAAAGATCTAATTAAACTTAGGTTCTTTATAAGGCTGCTCAGGAAAACCAATATACCTATAATATATCAAGTCAATCATAGTGGGTTACAAGATACTCCAGAGGCAGAAAAATCAAGGATTATTCAGGAATTTGTCGAGACTATTAAAGAAATATATAATATTAGAAATAGGGCATTATCAATCGTAACTAAAGAATCATTCGGGCCTGCATACATATTATTATCCTCATTAAATCTGTCTACATCCAAAATATTACAATGGAGAAATAGTGGAATGGGGGTATTATCACCAGAGGATGCATACACCATATCATTTAAAAAGGATGATTTCGAATATGAAAGATACTATTCTTGGTATAAAAGTGAATACATAAACATTGGAGTGGAAAAATACCCAGCTAAAATAAAGGTAATTAACCCGGAAGACACGAATAGAGAAGTAAATAAATGGCTAATAGAATTAATTAACCATATTTATTAACTTTATCCAGAATAAATGACAGAATACCGTCAACCCTATTTATAACACCCATAACCCAATCCCTCCTGCCTCCACCCTTCCCACCGAAATAACTAAATAATTCATTAGCCAAATCCCTTAAATCCAAATCAATATCCCGGCTCCCAGCCAACAATAAACTATTGGTGCCGTCAGATAGAGATACAGCAATTACAAAACCAGAATTATTTTTAATCCATTCTCCAGTAAGCCTACCCACTTCATTCATATCTAAGCCAGGCGCAACCAGAAACTTAACTCTATACCCAGCCAAGGCATATTCAGGAGCCTCATTAAAAAGATGCCGAGATAAAGCCCTAACCCTCCTACTAAGAGATAAATTCTTCTCCAATAAATTATCTAATGCATTTAAAAATCTATAAAAATCGGTGGAGAGTTTATTTGACGCCTCATCTATTAGCCTGGCTGACTCAACCGCATAACTTATGGCAGATGTATCAACCAAAAATCTCAGAACATACCTATTTTTCTTAGCCTTATTAAGGGAGACCGGTATAAATAAATATGCATCCCCAGTCCTAGACAAATGCGGCATCTTACAAGCAGCATAGTCAAATCCCTCGATAACAACCACCCTGACAGGAGGAGTAATACGTTCCTCAAATGCCCTGAGACCCGGATACTTAACCATTGCTTCATCAATAGAATCATAATATTCAATCAAAACCCTCCTATTGTCAAGTATAACCATATTTGTTATAAAACTCGCCCTAATAATATCATCCCATGATAAAGATTGTGCCTCAATATACACCTCATTAACATTAATCTTATGCTCAACCTTCCTAACCCTAATATCATCCCTAATCTTTGTCAAAGCACCCATAAATATATGTTCCGACGTATGCGCCTTCCTAATATCCATCTACGACCAACTCCAAAACAAATGAATATATTAAAATTAATTATCACACATAAATCCAATAATAATTTTACTTTATCCCAAAGCGATTCACAATGAACGACAAAAATATTCTAAAAAGAATAGGTAGAGAGGGGGCAATAATCATATTCATAGCCCTAGCAGTACAACTGGGATTTAGCATGCTACAACCAGTAATCCAATATTATATAGAAGCACTCGAGAACCCCTCCATACCACCACCAGAAGCGAGGGCCAGTATAAGATTCACCCCGGAAGTCATATGGTATATAGCATTCAATATGACTGCATTCATGATACTTAGATCCCCCTCAGCAGCGGTCTTCGGCAGACTAAGCGACAAAATCGGGCGAAAACGACTGATAGTGACCGGCCTATTTCTCTATGTCATCGTCGGAATACTGCTTGGGATATCTAGGAACGCCATAGACGTAGTATTGGTTAGAGCACTACAAGGAATAACATCAGCAATGGTATGGCCAGTAGCAGAGGCACTGATGATGGATAAAATAGATCCCAAACTGAGGACAAGGGCTATGACTCTATATGTAATGTCACTAAATGTAGCTAATCTCGTGGGACCTGGTATAGGAGGAGCCATATACCAATTCTTCTATATATTAATTGAATCTAAGAGAGCAATAGACATACTAAGGCCGACAATATTGTCTCCAGTTCCATTATTCGCAGCCGGATTCATCCTTAGCTTCCTACTAAGGGAAAATAAGAAAACATCAATAACTAATTTAGATTATTATGATCCTACACCTACAATAAAAGAAGCAATATCTCTAGAATCCTCAATACATCTAGATAGAGCGATTAGAAGATCCATACACGTAATATTTTTCTCGGGATTGATAAATGGATTCAGTGTAGGGATAATAGCCTCAATAATGATAGTGTATATCAGCGAATATATTGTTAAAGAACCAATCTATATAGGGAGTATACAGTTAATCGCCAGCCTAACTGGATTATTAGCCGCCTATCCAATAGCATCATATACTGATAAAAAATGGGGAAAGAAAAACATGTTCCTATTCTCCATGAGTATGAGGACCCTCGCCATGGTAATAATAGGATTAAGTAGAGAAATAGTTGGACTACTTATAGGTATGGCTTTAGCTAATATATCATTCAATACAGGGATGCCCAGCATCAGAGCTATCCAAGCAGACTTAACTAAGACCACCCACAGAGGGAGGATATTCGGATATCAACAAGCGATGTTTAACTTAGGAATGGGATTGGGAGCAATAATCAGTGCATATCTATATATAAACTATGCACATAGGAACATATTCTATACTGACGGAGTAATCTTAATATTTATCTTAGCAGCATCACTAACATTTACTGCACTACTAATAGCATATAAATGGCTACTTGATACTAGAATTCTGGAAAAGCACGGCAATCTATAAATATTAGTTATATAGGATAAGACAAATATTAGTACTATTAATGGTAAGACTATACGAGTATCAAGCAAAAGAAATATTTAAAAAATATGAAATAAAAATACCAAGAGGCATACTAATTAGTGATGAAAACATCGACATAGCATCGATTATAAATAGTATTAAGCCACCATATGTTGTCAAGGCACAAGTCCTGCACGGTAAAAGAGGGTTAAAAGGATTGGTTAAAACATCCCTGGCAGAAACTCAGCTGAGAAAAAATATATCTGAATTAATCGAGTATTTGAAACTGCATCATGAACATCCCAGAATATTGGTAGAGGAGTACATTAAAGAAAAAATTCGAGAATATTATCTCTCAATCACTATATCCAATTCATATAAAATCAAGGGACCGATCCTTCTCTTTGGAGAAGGAGGCATAAATATAGAAGAGAAGCCTGAGAAGGTAATCAGGATTCCGATAGATTATTTAGAAGGCCCTAATAAAGAATTGATTACCAAAAAGATCAAACCAACCATTAATCCAGAGAATTTTGATCAACTACTGGAGATAATTTACAAAGTATACAAGATATTTGTCGATTATGACTGCCGAGTAGTTGAGATAAATCCATTGGCATACTCTGATAAGGGATATATAGCATTGGATGCTAGAATAAGCATAGACGACAACTCCTTGTTTAGACACCCTGAATTCAGCCACCTAATCCCTATTGAGATGGATAGGGAACCCACTAAACTGGAAAGACTAGCATATGAAATCGAGAGAAATGATTATAGAGGAGTATCATACCTAATCGAGCATAGTCATAAAGGAGATGGACCCTTAATAGGATTCCATGGAATAGGTGGAGGAGGAGCTCTGATTGGATTAGACGCACTATTGAAACACGGATTTGCAGTAGCTAATTATAGCGATACAAGTGGGAATCCACCATCATCAAAAATATACCGGATAGCAAAACTAATTTTATCTATTCCGAATATAAAAGCATACGTATTAATATCACCAAATATAGCTAATCAAGAGATGTGGTACACCGCATTCGGCCTAATAAAAGCTTTTAGAGAAGAACTTACCATGAGAAAAGGTTTTCCTGTGGCAATTCTCTGGGGCGGAAATAAAGCCAGTGAAGCTACAAGAATAATATTGGAAAAGACAAAAGATCTACCAATTAGATTAAGGATCTATACAGTAGATCCAGTAGTAGGACCATATGAAGATATATATAGCAATATAGACAGACTAGCCATAGAATTAAAGGGGATGTTAGATGAGTCAAATTAGAAATATATCCATTACCCTCAGAACCGGAAAATTAAAGATAGACTTACATAAATGTGAAAAATGTGATACTTATGATTGTGTAAAGGCATGTAGCCTATATGGTAGACACCTTTATAGAATGGAGTATGGACGCATAGGACCAATACTTAATTATGATATCGACGAGTTTAGGAGAAGGTGTATAGAATGCCTAGCATGTGAGATAATGTGTCCATATAATGCTATAGAAATCATATTACCCATAGAAGGGGAGGCATGAATGAGTATAATAATTAGTAAGGAAAGTAGAGTTCTTGTCCAAGGAATAACTGGTAGGGAAGGTAGCTCGAGAACTCGATTCATGATTGATTATGGTACAAATGTAGTAGCAGGAGTTACGCCTGGCAAGGGAGGGTATAGTGTCTACGGTGTACCAGTATTTAATTCGATAGCAGAAGCGATTGATAAAGTAGGAAGTATAGATGTCTCCGTAATATTCGTACCAGCTCCAAACCTTTTAGAGGCGGCATTGGAGAGTATAAATAATAAAATCAACACCATCGTTATACCAACTGAGAGGGTTCCACTGCACGACATTATAAAGATAATATCGATTGCAAAAAAGAAGGGATGTAGAATAATTGGACCAGGGTCGATTGGAGTTATAAGCCCGGGAGAAGCTGTAGTTGGCTGGATAGGAGGCTCATTTGAGATGGCTGAAAAGGTATTTAAAAGAGGTAGAGTCGGAGTTATATCTAGAAGCGGAGGTCAGACGACTACAATATCATGGAGTCTGACTCTAAATGACCTAGGAATATCTACAGCTATCCATGTGGGTAGTGAAGCGATAGTAGGGACAACTATAGCAGAAATACTCAAGCTCTTCGAAGAAGATGATGATACGGATGCAATAGTTATATTTGGGGAAGTAGGAGGTGTTATGGAGGAGGAGGCTGCCCAACTAATCCTCGATGGAGAGATAAATAAACCCATTGTCGCATACATAGTTGGAAGAGGAATAGAGAGAGGGATAAGGTATTCACATTCAAGTGTATTAGTAGAGGGTAGAAACGACTATCTAAGTAAAATAGAGGCATTAAGGAGAGCTGGAGTCAAGATCGCTGATAAACCAAGTGATATACCTAAAATAATTAAAAAGTTAATCAGGTAATTAAAATGATAATCTATAGAAGCATATTATTTACACCAGGAAATAATCTAAGAATGATATTTAAATTAACATATGGAGTCCATCCAGATGCAGTAATACTAGACCTAGAAGACTCGGTACCCCTTAGAGAAAAGGATACCGCACGACTCTTCATAAGGGACAGCATCAAGAAACTAAATGACTATGGTCACCACGTATATATAAGAATTAACTCAGAAGAAGACATGTACGAGAAAGACCTCATACATACAGTACAAAAAGGCTTAAGAGGTATAGTTATACCGAAAGCCGAAAACCCAGCAAAAATTAAAAAAATAATCGGATTAATCTCAGATCTAGAGAAGGAAAGACAATTAGAAAATGGTGAATTGAGAATTATACTAATAATAGAAACCGCTAAATCCCTACTAAACATAAACAACTTGATAAACATTGATAATAGAATATTTGGAGTAGCTGTAGGCATAGAAGATTTACTACTTGATATGGGTATAGAACAACCAACAGAAACCAATACATTCCTACCAAGGGCATTAGTCGCGATAGCTGCACACGCATATCAAAAACTACCAATTGATAAAGTATATACAAAGATACATGATATGATAGGTCTCGAAGAAGAAGCGAAAAAAGCAGTGGAATTGGGTTATCTAGGAAAACTAGTGGTTCATCCAAGGCAAATACCCATAGTTAACAGAGTATTTACACCCTCCGAAGATGAATATCATATTGCATTAGAAGTCGTGAAAAAATATGAGGAAGCTACCGAGAAGGGATTGGGGGCTACCACAATCGAGGGAGAACTGGTGGATAAACCAATTTACCTGCGTGCAAAAAAACTTATCGATAAATACATCTCCATAAAAAATTTGGAGAGGAGATGGCTCTCTAAACGAGTATAATTTATATTTATTATTGTATCAAGAAAGATATAATTATAATCTTAATTAGTAGGTGTGTAATCATGAATAAAATAATCTATACTGAGGAAGCTCCAAAGCCATTAGCAGCATACTCCCAAGCCATTAAAGCGGGGAATACATTATATATATCTGGACAGGTAGCAATAGACCCAAGTAATGGCCAAGTTGTAGGTAAAGACATAAAAGAACAGACTGATAGAGTAATAAAAAACATCTTAGCCATAGTAAAAGCAGCTGGTGGAGATTTAAAGAACATTGTAAAAATAAATGTTTATCTATCGAAGCCAGACTTATACAAGGAATTCAATGAAATATATTCCAAATATTTCAATGAATGGAGACCAGCACGCACAACGGTAGCGGCTAAACCCCCAAGGGAAGACTTATTAATAGAGATGGATGCAATCGCAATAATTCCATAATCACAACTTCTTTATTACCAATGGCAAAGTTATCAAGGCAGCTATAAATATAATAACAGAATATAACCAAAAAATAGAATTAAAACTCAAAAATGTTAATAATATCCCGCCACTCATAGAGCCGATGGTTACACCAATATCAAACATATTATAAAAAATAGCCATACCCACCTCTCTATCATCCCTACCCAAATAAAATCCTATAAAGTTAATGCTTGACACAGCTCTTATACCCCAACCAACTCCAAATAAAGCCATCATAACGGCGACAATCTCAAGGGGAGGAGCCAAAGATATTATATATATAGTAAGAGAAGAAATAAGCAATCCAGACACAACTAAAATACCTACACCCACTCTATCAGATAAAAACCCCGAAAGCGGTCGGCTCAACACATTAGTTAAACCCCTCAAAGAATACAATAAACTAATCAAGCCAGCCCCAATCAAATACTCCTCCTTTAGAAATAAGGGGAAAAACGACCTCATAAACCCCATGGAACTACTATATAGTAATGCCGACAGGCAGATCAATACAAAGCCCTTATTTTTCCAAAGTCTTTTTAAACCTTCCACCAAACTATAACTAACAGTAGAATCCGAATCACCTTCAATATCCGCATCTGATGCACTAAATAACAAAAAAGTCGATAATAAACTAGGTAGAGCAGCCGCTAAAAAAACATATTTCAAATCAATCCACGTAGTTAATAAAGACGTTATTAATGGACCCAAGAAAACAGATAACCCCACAGAAGTAAGGTACATCCCCATTATACCTCCCCTCCGCCTCCTCGGACTAATTATCGAAACATAGGCCATAGCCACGGGACCAAAAGCCGCTATTGGAAGAGTATGTAGAAGCCTGGCGCCGACCACAATTGGTTTATTAAAAGCCAAGAAATAAAGCAATATGGCTACTGAATTTAATAACATAGCAATAGTTAGAAACCTCGTCCTACCCATCGGCTTAGCCCTACTCGATAATGGAACACGTAAAAATATCGCTAGAAACTGAGGTATACTCAGCACAATACCTATCTCAATAGTATTAAAACCAATATCACTCAAATACAGAGGGAATATTGGCCTAATCATAGTACTAGATACCCAAAAAGCAAAGGTCGATATAGAAACTATAATCAATAGATACCTTACCCTCGACTCCACCAACCCTAATTATCACCCTCCCTCTATACTACCTAACACAATAAATATTAAATAATTAATCACTCAACAACCAAAGCCAAAACAGCCTTCTCTGTATGCATCCTGTTCTCAGCCTGATCGAAAACAACACTATGAGAACCCTCGATAATACCATCACTCATCTCCTCCCCCCTATATCCAGGTAAGCAATGCATAAATATGAAATCATCCTTGGCCACCACAGTATTATCCTCATTAGCTTGATAACCAGACCAGTCCCTCAATCTCTTATCTTTTTCAGCCTCAGGGCCACCCATACTATGCCAAGTATTAGCATATACTACATCAGCATCCTTGAAGGCCTCCTCAACATCCTCAGTAAAAACAATGTTCGCCCCACTCCTTTTCGACATATCATCAACATATTCTAGAATCCTTTTATCAGCCTCATATCCCTTGGGCCTAGCAATATACATCTCATAACCAAACATGCTAGACACAATCATTAAACTATGACAAACATTCCATATATCACCGACATACCCCAACTTAATCCTTCTCCTACGCCCCTTATACTCCCAAATCGTCATCAAATCGGCTAACCCCTGCATAGGATGCGTTAAATCAGTCAATGCATTGATAACTGGTCTCACCATCCAATCAGCATATTCCTCGACAATCTCCTGCCCAAAAGTCCTTATAACCAATGCATCTAAATACCTATCCAAAACCCTTGCAGTATCCTTAATAGGCTCCCCCCTAGAGAGTTGCATAACATTTGGATTCAACTGAATAGGAGTTGCACCCAGATGAGAAGCAGCAGCCATAAAGGAGACCCTAGTCCTAGTCGAGGGCTTCTCAAACAATAGACCGATAACCCTACCCTTAAGAAACTCATGAGGAGCCCTAACTCCAAATAACCGCTTAAATTCCAAGGCCACATCAATAATATATTCTATTTCATCCCTTCTAAAATCCATCAAGGTCAGAAAATCTTTACCCTTAAAATAACTCCTCATATGTCTCACCATAATTTGCATATAGCTGAATATTAACCTTATTATAATGGGCTGGATATAAAGATATTTTATATATAACAAACAAAAATTAATAGTGTAACAAACATTTATAGCCATATAGAAAAAAATACTAATACCTATTAACTAAGTAAAGGATATTAAGTTATACAGACTCAAATCTTTATATGAACAACAAATATATTGATATAAAAATACATGTTAAACCAATGAAAAAGAGAGAGAAATTGTATTTGGAGAATGATATAATTATATATGAAACTCCAGAGAAACCAATTAAAGGCAGAGTCAACAAAGCATTAATAAAGAAGATATCAAAAAAATTGGGTATTGGCATAGATAAAATTACATTAATAAGAGGAACCAAAGACAGGATAAAAATCATAAGAATTTATGCCGATTATGATAAAGAAACGATAATCAAAAAATTAATTAGTGATTAATCTTTTCCCCTAGCCATTGGAATACCGAGTAGAACCATAATTAAAAAAACTAGTAGTAGTACTATATCTATCGTAGGTGGAGTCCCCATAAAACCCAATAAAGACGGCGTAATAAAATAGCTTATAGACCAAACTGCGTTCACAATACCAGACCCAATTAGATAATTATCACTTATGGATCTGGCTAGTCTCTCACTTCCCATAGGGGAAATCAAACCCATATCTAATGCAAAAATAAAAGCCACAACAGATAAATACACGAAATAATAAAGACTATCACCACTGGAGCCGCTTAAAGGTCTAATAAGAACTAGCGCTAACCCAATCAATGAAGGAATAATTAGCATCGATAAAACCTTTAATCCAAACCTCTTATACAAATATGGAACCAGTGTCTCGGTAATTATTGTAAAGAAATAATAAGTAGTCATTAATATACCCCCAATGGATGGAGCGACGCCCAACTTATCAAACCATATTACACTACGCGATTGAATAACACCATCAACCGATCCAACAGACAATACCATTATTAACGCAACCCCAAGAACTAACCCACCCATACTAGACAAATGAAGATAAAGACCTCGGTTTGAATGGGGTACACCAATGATTCTCATTCCCCTTCTAACAAGGAAATATATTAAGGTCAGCAGCAGTATGGAAACCGTAAACGCCAATTTATATAGACCCCTATCAACGTAAATAGCTCCAGCCATCGGCCCAAATACCAAGCCAACACCCATTATAGAGAAAAATTTACCTATTGCATAGGTTCCCTCCTCATGAGATCTAAATAAATTCAATAACAAAGCCATATAACCAACAAATATAAAAGACTCAAATAATCCTATCAAAGCCCTGGCTACAATAAATAATATGGGATTATCCAGATAAAATAGGAACATAGATACAACCATTCCTAATAAACTGTATGACACCACCCGTAGTTCATCTCCGAAGATACTATGAACCACGCCAGCCAACAAACTTGACAACGCATAAGTTAAACCAAATATGCTAACAGATATGGTTGATAGCATTTCATTACCAGTCAGCCTAATCATTAAATAACTAATAACTGGAATCAATGATACTGCAGAAAAAACGACAACTAAAACCGGAAAATATATGTAAATATTTATCTCCCCACCATTGAGAACCGTATCTTTATCCGGCTTATTGGATATCTCTATACACCTCCAAAACCTCTAAATGATATATATAAATTACATCATTCTTATCGAGCTTACCATATATATTAGTTAAGGCCCTCAACAACTCCCCAAGATCTCTAAACCCATCTCTCCTAGCATCCTCATCACTAAGTTCACCAACTCTCTTAGAATCTACTCTATAGATAAAAGCTCGCCCATAAACCCTACCCTTCAAATCACAAACATATACAACCTCCCCTTCATCATATTTCTTTTCACGCCTAATAGTAGTCCTCTTCCTACCACTCAACAAATCTCTCAAATACTCAGGCTTAAACTTCAGATGCCTATGCCGTGGCATACCAAATCACAACCTCCTAAGATAATTCAACCTCATCTTCCCAATATACTCCCTAATCCTCGCAATCAACTCATCTTTACTAATATCATATCTCGAAGACACCTTCTCCCAACTCCTCGCCTGCAAAACCTTAGAGATAATCGCATATTCATACTTGCGAGGGATGGAGACTCTCTTATCAGGACTCCTAACGAAATGAGCCTTAACCACCTCCCTAATAGCGTCAACCGCACCTCCATAATGTAATGCACCCATACAATATTCCTTAAGCCTCTCCAGACTATTCCCCCTCAACTCAGGCACATAATCAATACTCCACCTATCCAACGACAATAAATGATAGGCCAAAGCCTCATCCAAAACAAAGTATGTATCCACCATCGAGTCAACAAATAGTTTTTTAAACTCTATCCTGAAACGCTTGACAAACCTCCTAGCCACCCTATTCAAAGGATTAACAACGATCGTACTAAATTCCCCTGAGACCGGGTTCTTAATAGGGCTAAGATACACTGGAACAAATCCATTCTTAAACCAAAAGTTTAACAAATTTATGGTAGCCCCAAAACTAGCCCCAACCCAATCAAAACCCAATCTCTTAGCCTCAGATATAAGCTTCTTCAACGCATAACTCCCAATCCCCCTATCCATCAGCTCAGGATGAGTAGCTATCCTTACGACTCTAATACCCCTTAATTTACTAAAATCTTTATACATAGGATAATACCTAATAAGGACGGTTGGTATAAGATGCCCAGAAGGCGGGGCGCCCGCCAAAGATCTCCTAACAGCGTCCTCTGAGAGACCACCCTCATAGGATAAATGTAAACTGTTGACAACCATATCCCTATACATTATACACCTAGCAAAGTGATGAGGCGCATCACACAACATCATAATATCATTGGGTCTATTCCGATAATGGGCAAAAATATATATGCCAACATATTGTCTGAATAGATTCAACCTCCTGAACAGCCACTCCCCTAAATCAATCTTAACATATTCTAAATCACCCTCATCAATTAAGTCCCTAATTTCAGAGCCTACCTTCGCAGGATCGGAATCAAGTAGTAGAGCTTTAAATAACCAATCCTCAATCGGATCATTAATAGCATATCTTATGGGTTCAGACATATTAACCTCTAACAACCCACCCTTACTTAAATTACGTATCATAGGTAAGAATCTGACTTGAAATCCCCTACCCGCACCCTCATAGCCATGAAGAGTCGTTGAAAACACACCGAACCGAAATCTCTCCAAATATCCCTCAAGAAGATTTACAGGTATTCCAGAAGCCTCATCGACAAACAAATAATCCATCCTCTCCCTAAACACCTCAATAGGTGATACATATCTTAACTGCCCAACCTCACTATTTAACTCAACAATATAATCCCCCAACCTCTTAACATTAAATTTAACACCCTTAAACCTAAGCACCTTTCTAGCAAAATTAAACACCTCCCTTACATTAACTGGTTCAGGTGCGGTAATAACGATACGCATCTTTCTCTCCCTACCATAGTCCCTAAGCAAGACTCCCGCTATAGCCAAGCCCAACGCGGCCGATTTACCTCTCCCCCTATCCGCAGTAATTACTACAGGCTTATTAAGCAAAGTCCCCCTATCTATTGCATATATTGCATCCACCTGATCTTGAGTCAATGCAAGCCTATATACATATTCATCTAGAGTAGAGTCGCCTGGAATATGCGTCTCCCTCCTCCTATATACGATTCTCGGAGGAATATCACCTATCAATTCTCCATCATCACTAAGAATATATACTCCAGGATTAGACCTCAGCGTCTCAACTACATGCCTCAAATATATAGGCCGAACATCATTAATTGAGTATGGCTCAGTAACCATATCCCTATGAAAAGGCAATTTCATATCAACCCACTCATCCAACCTTGGTGTAACAAGAATTATTAATCCCCCACCCCTAACAACCTCAACCAATCTACCCAAATCATTTGGCCTAAAATCATGTCTAAAGTCCGCAACTAGAACATCCCAAGTAGTACCCATAATCTTTTCCAAAGTCTTGAAAGAAACATAACTCCATTCAACAAATTCATTATCAACCAAACCTCTGATTGGATCCAATAGACTTTCTAACCACTCCACATCCTCCCTATCCAATTTCGAAGAAACTAATATAGAGAATTTATTCTGCCTAACCATTGAATACATGTATAGGATTTCGGCCGCTGGACTAACATCATCCTCAACAACGATTAGAGCCCTATGGAAATTCTCCCTAGCCCTCCTAATAATCATCTCCAACCGTTCTCTATTTAGATTCACTGCTAATCACCTATTACAACGATAAAGTAATTTTTGTAAAACCTCATGATATGACCAAATTTATATGGTTATATTTTCATAACCAAATAGAAGAAAAATATAGTGCTTTATTTCTTCAAATAATTTCTATTTTATAAAAAGAAAAAAGGGAGTATAGTTAAAAATATTTCCTCTTAAGACTCACTCTTCAACCTTCGTTATAGTCCCATATTTCCCAACATTAAGTTGGAGGTTCCCATTAAACTCAGTGACATATCCATTCTCTATTCTAACCTTATCCCCGACATCGAAATTGAGTATCTGCCTATTCCATAATACAAGAGTAATCTCTCCGCTCTCATCAGTTAAAGTAGCATTTGCAACATAAACCCTTTTACCACTTTTTCTAGAAATGAAGCTCCTCGTCTTCCCTTTAGAAGTAATAGTACCCTCGACAGACACTCCGTCCATTACCTTATCAATTTCTCCAATCTTCAATTCGCTCGCCAATAACAAATTCGGTTGAATAGGTATAGGCACACGTACTATATAAATCTTTAAGGAAGCGCATCCTGCAGACTACGTATATCTCCACTCACTATTCTATGGAAAGCATCATAACCATATTCAAAGGCTCTCAGATTAATATCCCCCATTGGAAGAGAGATAATAACATTCTTAAACGCATTTATATCAAGCTCATCGGGCAATACCCCCGAAGCAACCAATGCACCTAACATAACCATATTCAAGGTAATTGGGTCCCCAGCCCTCTCGGCAAGCTCTCTAGCATTTAAATATACCACATTTAACCCAGAATCCCTAGCATATCTAATCAACATATCCCGCGAAGGCATCTTAATATTGGGTAAGGCAGGTCTCACCACCCCCTCATTAGCTATGATAATAGTATCTCTAGAAGCATAATCCAAAACCCTAAAAGTCTCTATCAATTCTAATCCCAGAATGACATCAGCAAGACCCTTGGGAATTAATGGATAACTAGCATTCCCAAGCCTCACATGAACAACCACACTACCCCCTCTCTGACTCATCCCATGTGTCTCCGCCATCAATATATTAACACCACGATTAAGAGAGACCCTACCGATAACCTTAGCGAGAGTAATAATCCCCTGACCTCCTACACCAGTCAATAAAATATTCAATACATCACTCGACACATCTATCACCACAAAGAAGTGTATTCCTTACTCCAAGGCTTAACCTCATAAAATGCATCGTGGGGACATACATATACACACTCTCCACAGCCTACACATAAGGAGGGATCAATATACGCCCTCTTATCATCTAGAGGTAGAATTGCCGGACATGAGAAAGCATTATAACATATCCCACATCCAGTACATCTATCCATATCAACAGCATATAGCGGTAATTCGATGCCTTTACGCCTAGCCTGAGCAACTATATACAGAGTACACGCCCTCTCAGCGATAGCTACGGCAACAGCATTACGCTCCTTTACATACTTCGCCGCCTCATACAACTTCTCAATAGAATCATTTATATTAAAGGGGTCAAACTTAACAACAAACTCTACACCCATACCCTTCACAACAGACTCTAAATCAATCCTAGGAGCCTTAGAACCATCCTGAAAATAACCGCTACCGGGATGGGGTTGAGCCCCAGTCATAGCTGTAACCCTATTATCCAATATCACCACCAACATTGGAGCCCTATTATATATTGCATTGACAAGTGCAGGTAAACCACTATGGAAGAAAGTTGAGTCACCAATTATAGCCACCGGGACCTTATTATCCTTAAGTATATGAGCAAAACCATTTGCAAAACCTATACTTGACCCCATATCAACAAGAGTATCCTGCATACGATAAGGAGGTAATATACCAAGACTATAGCAACCTATATCACCATTATATATCGGTCTCACACCTGCCTTGGCCAAGGCCTTCCTAAGAGAATAAAATGAACCCCTGTGTGGGCAGCCAGGGCATAGATTCGGAGGCCTAGGCGGCAATTCCTCTAAAACATCATTACTAACTCTATTCTCGATTAAAGGATTAGCCATACCGAGAAATCGCGCCAATCCCGAAACAACTCTCTCTATCGTTAGTTCACCTTCAAGAGGGATAAACTTCTTACCAAAAATGGGAATATTATAACCCATATCAAATGCCCAAGCCTTAATTAATGTCTCAATAACAGGCTCAAGCTCCTCAACTATCAATACCCTCGAAACACCATCAAAAGCCTTCGATAATAATCCCTTTGGTAAGGGAATAAATCCACTTAACTTCAATATTCTAATTCCATGACCTTGAATACCCAAAACATCAATAGAATCCTTTAAAACACCATATGAAGCCCCAACTCCTATCAGTAATATATCCCCATCACCCTCCAACCAATTAAATCTAAAGGATTCCATGAAACGCTCAATATCCCTCCACCTCCTCAACATCTCCGACCTCAGCCTTCGAGCCACGGAAGGCACCATTGAATATTTCTCAGGCCTCCTAACGATATCCCCCCATCTACGGATCCCCTCCGGCTCATACACATCAAAGACACACCTAGAGTGACTCAACCTAGTGGTAGTCCTAAGCAAAACAGGGTGTTTAAACCTCTTACTAACCTCAAAAGCCGCCTTCGTCACCTCCTTTAATTCAGCAACAGTACCCGCCTCGATAACAGGAATATAACTCCTAACACCATACCACCTATTATCCTGCTCGTTTTGGCTACTCCACATACCAGGGTCATCGGCAGAGACGATGACAAAAGAACCCTCGACCCCAGTATATGCACTAGATGTCAACGGATCCATAGCGACATTAACACCAACATGCTTCATCGCAACTAAACTATTCAAACCGCCAATAGCAGCTCCATACGCAGCCTCAAGAGCAACCTTCTCATTAGCACTCCATTCAACATAAAACCCATATTCAGGGGCAAGTCGAAACAAAGTCTCTATTATCTCTGTAGACGGTGTACCTGGATATGCTGAAGCAAAACCCAGTCCAGCCTCCACCGCACCATATGCTATAGCCTCATTACCTAGCAAAATTAATCGCTTAACCCCAGTCCCAGTAGCCATAATTAGACACCACTAAATCAAAAAATGTTATATATAAAATTTAATAATTCGTTTAGACTATGTAAAGCAAGTAAAACTTTAAATACAAGTACACAAAATAAATAATGATGTATGAGCGAGAAGGAGAAAAGCACTGTAACCATAAGGGGAATTGATAAAAAGATATACAATAAACTAAGTGGATTAGCCAAGGAACTTAATAAGACCGTGGGGGAACTTATGAATGAAGCCATGTCCTTAATAATAACGCTTAGGGGAAAGATAGAGAGTATAGACTCAACAATCCTTCTAATAGAGGGAATCAGTAGACTAACCCTATCAGGCGAGGAACTAAAAGAATTAGATAAGAAGATACTTATTCAGAATGTAGATGAGCTAGTCCTCGAGAAGGATGTGGAGACAACGCATGTAAAGGAGAAGATATATAGATTAATGAACATTGGGAAAATATATGTCAAGGGCAAAATAAATAGACTCATCCTATACAGTAAATGCATAAACGTAAAAGAGATAGTTTTCGAGGAAGAGGAAATAAATACCGATTAAACTATTTTACTAAGCATTAATTAGAACTTTATTACTTGGATTAATATCAAATTATATTATGATGGATAAAGAAACGATTGTCATAACGACCTTAGTGATAATATTATTCGCTGCATCAATAATAATAGGAATAGATCATAGGGAAACAACATTGCAGTTAGCAAAGTCACTATATGGTATGGGGGATTACTTTACCAAGGATCATGAACTAACAATCTATACAAAAACAATACTATTCCTAATTATTTGGATAAGGAATACAATAGTAGCCACACTGAATATAGCGCTTGGACCCATATTAGGCCTTTTCCCAATATTTACGGTATTCTTCAATGGATATCTTATCGGGGGGTTAACCTCAATCGCTGCGGAAAAAGCATCACTAGAATTTGCATTAGCAGGAGTGTTGCCACATGGAGTCATAGAATTACCCACCTTCCTCTACTCAGCTATAGTGGGGCTTAAATTAGCTAAAAGAGCTTTGGAATCCGGGTTTAAAGGCAAAGAACTTACAAATTACTATGTATCTATGCTTAAAAAGATACCTAAGATAATTATCCCTCTCTTCTTAATAGCCGCATTTATAGAGGCCTTCATAACAACTGCGATACTATCTTCTCTAATTTAAAAAACTATAATTAAAATAAAAAAGATGCGTGGAGAGTCCTAAGCTATTAAGGCATATAATATGAAGATAGGCAACAGTGTTATTGCTATTATATTCTGTAACTTAATTAAAATATGTAGAGAAGGCCCTGCCGTATCCTTCAAAGGATCTCCGACAGTATCGCCTATAACGCTGGCAGCATGGGCCTCGGTACCCTTACCACCAAAATTACCCGCCTCAATATATTTTTTAGCATTATCCCACGCACCACCGACATTGTACATGAATAGAGCCAGCAATACAGCAATGACAGTCACCCCTACTAAGTAGGCCATCATCCCCCTAACACCGAATATTAATCCTATGATGACTGGGCTCAGTAGTCCTAGTAATGTAGGGGCGACCATCTCCCGTAAAGCATTTTTGGTGCTTATATCTACGGCTCTCGCATAGTCCGGCTTCGCCTTACCTTCCAAAAGACCCTTTATCTCTCTAAACTGTCTCCTAACCTCCTCCACCATCTGGAATGCGGTTTTACCAACTGCTTTTATTGCCATAGATGAGAATAGGAAAGGAACCGTTGCACCTATGAATAATGGTATTATAACTGTGGGCTCAAATATATAGGCCATTAATCTAGGTGCCTCTGGCGAATCTATTATGAATCCTTTGAGCAAACCATCTAACTCATTAACACCTATACCTAAATATTTGACACCGGCCTCGACAATAAATGCAAATAACAAAACTATACTAGTAATTGAGGCACAAGCCATGGCATAACCCTTTGTGACAGCCTTGGTAACATTCCCAGCAGCATCCAGAACCTCAGTCTTATCCGAGACTTCATCAGATATACCAGCCATCTCAGCAATTCCATCAGCATTATCAGATATTGGTCCAAATGTATCTGCAGCCATAATTATCCCTGTAGTGGATAAAATTCCAGCCGCTGCAGAAGCTATACCATATATCCCCCTAATACCTCCACCGGCAATCAAATAAGATATCCCAATAACTATACCGACAACTATAGTTGGCAACACCGAACTCTCTAATCCATAGGCCAGACCATAAATCAGATTTATCGCGGCACCACTTTGAGAGGCCCTAGCGATCTCTATAACTGGCTTATGATTACCTGTATAGTACAATATAATTAATGCTATAATGAAGCTAGTCACTACACCTAGGGTAGAGGTGTAGAATAACATTATGTCATTCATATAATAGGCACCAAGCCAATAAAAGCCAATTAACGAAACTATTGTAGCGATTGCAAAACTCATATAAATGGATCTCATCGGGTTCTTCCCCGGTCTAAATGTTAGGACGCCAATAATTACACCTATTACCCCAATCGATTCTGCTACTAATGGATAAGTTATATATTTAGCCCCTAAAATAGATGCAAACGCTGCACCAAGTATCATAATACCTATAATATTGTCAGAGAAGGATTCGAATAAATCCGCTCCCCTACCTGCACAATCACCTACATTGTCACCTACTTGATCAGCTATTACAGCTGGATTCCTCGGATCATCCTCGGGAATCTTCTGCTCAACCTTACCCACCAAGTCGGCGCCAACATCAGCAGCCTTAGTATATATACCTCCACCTAATTGAGCGAATAATGCTGCCAAGCTAGCTCCAAAACCAAAACCAACAACCAGTGAAGGATCTCTATTGAAGAGTAGAAACAGGCCACCAACACCGACTAAACTAATCCCAACTATACTCAATCCAGTAACGGAGCCTCCTAAAAAAGCTATCTTCAACGCCTTTTCAGCACTCATCCTCGCGGCATTGGATGTCCTTACATTCGCTCTTACAGCAATAGACATGCCGACATATGCAGCTATCAAAGAACACACTGCACCTATCACAAAGCCTACAGATATCTGCCATCCAATGAAGTATAATAGAATGGCTAAAATGACTATGAAATATGCTATTGTTGTAAACTCTCTCTTCATGAATGCATTAGCACCTTCTTGGATATATGAAGCTATTTCCCTCATCCTTTTTGTACCCTGATCCTCCTTTAAAACTAGCCATGACACGAAGGCCACTACGATTAATGATACTATTCCCACGACTGGTGCGATGAATAAATCCATGGGCAAGCTAACCACCTCTGTAAATGGCTAACCTAAAATTATATGAATAATCTTTATGCAATTCGATGTATATATAAATAGAGGTATTTATAAATAGAAATAAATTAAATTTATGATTTCGTAACCAAGTGGAATTAAATCTCGATCCTAGTTGTTAGTGATATCCCCCGCTCAATCAAGAATCTCTTCAACTCATGATAAGCAACTATTTTGCTTATCGACTTTGCATCAGATGGACCGGGCTTCTTCATAAAGAAGGCATTTACAGGATAGCATGTCCCATAACATCCTGAATCTAACGCAATCTTACCAATTCTTATTAAATCTACACACATACCAGCGAGCGACGGACTGTCATTAATCCTATAATTAACAAAAATTTCATCCCTCAATCCATTGAATGTTATGTACTCTATGTGCATAGACACGAACTTCTTATCCCCTAATGGCCCTAGATATCCAGTTGGCTTGATATAATGTGGAACCTCGTAGCCGAGTATATCCTCCACAATACTACTCTTAGTAAATTCTTTCATCTTGTTCTTCTCTGGAATCGTCAATGCCAGAAAATCCATATTCCCGCCTATATTGAATTGTGCTATAGATAAAACATGCCTATTTCTCTCAGACATATGCTCAAGCA
This sequence comes from Candidatus Geothermarchaeota archaeon, assembly GCA_015523725.1. Taxonomy (GTDB): domain Archaea; phylum Thermoproteota; class Nitrososphaeria; order Geothermarchaeales; family JDFR-13; genus WAMZ01. The sequence continues at coordinate 22,343 of WAJV01000060.1, read as the reverse complement.
AGTCAGCGGTTAAAGGAGTGGCTCCAGTGGCACCGTCATCACCCAAAACGAGTCCCTTGCTTAATTCAAATAATTTAACATAAGTTGGGTCATTAGCTAGTGGCACAGGTATTACGTTCACGAACACAGCATTCTTATGTTCTCTTGAGTACTTGGCAGCAGCATATGCATAAAATTGAGTCGCCGTAATTCTTGCCACATCATTCTCTTCGATCACCCGCTCTAACTCCTCCAAATCCTTGAATGGCTCTGCATGCTCAGTAGTTAACATATTGAGGAACACATCTGGTTTATAATTATGCCATTCATCCACTAAATAATCAACTAACTCATTTAAAGTATATCTTGATTCTAGTCCGACCGCTTCCACCGGAAGGCCTTTTACACTACCAAGATGCACCCCCTCCTTAATGAATAATTCCTTTAACGACTCTGGTATCGGTATCCCGTCCCCCAAAGACTCAACCGCTACATCATACATGGATTTACCTACTTTCCTCGAATCAACATCATATGAAGCTACAATCTCAATATCATTAAAATCAATACCCAATTCCCTAAATCCAAATGGAACACCATATGGTTTTAAATCACCATTTTTAATCCTCTCTAACCCGACCACTAAATGACTAGCCACCATCCCATGCCCCAAAATCACAGCTCTTATCACTAACATCACCCCCCAAAACCCAACTCGAGAAATGGGTAAATCTAATATTAGGGGCTATATAGGATTATATCGGCATATAAACTATACCTATATAACCCAAATTTTATAATTATAGTGCATATGTAAAAATAAATTTTTTGACAACCGTGATTAAAAATACTATGCTAATTCTACAATAAAACTCTTAGCTATCCAATAGTCAGCCCAGAGTCTCCTCAATTCCCTCCTCACCTATTAGGAACCTAATCATTTGGTCATGGGCTTCAGTTACATCATTCTTTGTAATCATACCTAAATACTTTTTCGTAAATTCATTCTGAATCACGGGTAGTGCATTCAATTTATACTTCGTCATCTTTCTTAATATCTCAAACAAAGTCTCTTCAGGATAGCATACAGGAACCCGTTTATCAATAACCTCTGAGACACTCATAGACTTTCTTTTATCTTTAGATATGTTTTTCAACTTATCGAAAGAGACGACGCCAATAAACTTATTATCAGAGACTACAGGGAGAACTCTAATTCCTCTCTTCAACATAGTTGAAAGAGCCCGACTCACGCTAACATCTGGAGTTAAAAAGGGATATCTAGAATTTACAACATCTTTTACATGAATCTCCTCAAGTATCATCTTGTGATAATCCCTGATATGTGCAGGTGAATGAGGTCTATCCTCAACCTGCTCATCATAAATCGTATATTCACCACTGAGTAAATATGATATGGCTATCGATAACATAGACGGAGCAATTAGTTCATAACTACCAGTCATCTCACTAACCATTATTAATACAGCTACAGGGGCCTTAGAAACACCAGCAAATAAAGACATCATCCCTATAACTATAGAAGACGTTAAGAATGAATCAGGATTAGTAACAAATCCAGGGAATAAATGTATAAATATGATGCTCGATGCAGCGCCCACAAAGGCACCGATCCCTAGCCCAGGTGCAAATACTCCACCACTACCTCCACTACCAATAGTCAATGAAGTCGCAAGAATCTTGAGAAATGCGAGAATAAACAATAACAGAGACAGTAACACCCAATTATCTATAGTAACCCATCTCCCACTAAAAACATCATATATTGGAAAACTCCCTCTAGTATAGTAGGGTATCCAACCATATCCAGTCCCCAATACTTCAGGAGCCATTATACCCAGTAACCCAACTAAAATCCCTCCAAAAACAGGTTTAAACACATTAGGAATCGAAAAACCCTTAAATATATCTCTAAAGGAATAGAATAGCTTCACATAAATAACTCCAAACAATGCAGTCAAAACTCCCAATATAGAATAGAAAATTAGTTCATTAGGATGTGAAAAGGCTACTACAGGTATATCAAAAATCGGTTTATATCCAGAATATGCACCAAAAATCGAGTACCCAATTACGGAAGCTATAAATGCCGGTAAAAGTGCTTCAGCCTCAAAATCACGTTTATACAAAACCTCTATACCAAAAATTGCGCCACCCAAAGGAGCCTTAAATATAGTACCTATACCCGCGCCAATGCCAACTACAACCGCTAACCGCCTATAATAGGGATTTACTTTAAGCAAATCGGCAAAATAAGAGCCAATGCCCGCCCCAATCTGAGCCATAGGACCCTCTCTACCTGCACTACCCCCGCTACTAATCGTAAAAACTGATGAAACCATTTTAATGAACGGTACTCTTCTCCTAACCCGTCCCGCAAACCTATGGAAGGCAGCTATAGCGGCATCAGTACCGTGCCCCTCCGCTTCTGGAGCAAAAGTATATACGAGGAAACCGGAAACTAACGCTCCTATGGCTACAGCTAAAGGAATTATGTATGGACGTGTTATCGAGAGTGAAGTATTGACAAATTTTTCAGCTGAAGGAATATTAAATCCAACTAGATTATTATAGAATATTGTTTGTAACCACTTCAATAATTCTATAAAAATAATTGAACCCACACCAGATGCAATCCCAATTACAAGAGATATGAACATTAGCTCCCTATAACCCTTACCAATAACCCATTTCATTCGCTCCTTAATATTCCTCAACGCTGACATTATTGTACACCTCGTAAAGAGTCAGCAATGTACACTGACTTACTACTACATGTAGTTACTTTCTCAATAATATACTTTTCTAAATAAAGTAATTTAATGAATATATTCAGAGATATACAAGAAATATTTACGTAAACTGGATATTATTCTTCTCTTAAATACTGATCAGATATCGACATGAGTTTTACAGCTTTATCTATATTTTCAATATAATTCTCCACATCCTCCTCCGAATGCTGTACACTCAGTGTCCACATCTCCTCTGGCCCAGTTGCATTAGGTATCACTCCATTATTAAGCATCCTGAAATAAAGTGGATACCATAATTCTAATCTACTATTTAAAACCTGTCTGAAATTCCTGATCTTCTCCTTACTATACATAATAGCTCCACTGACACCAAATAATTCTACATAGGCATCGACACCATATTTATCGAAAGCCTCCTCATAACTCTTCTTAATCTCTTCATTTAACTTAATTATTCTAGGATACTCATCCTTAGTCAAGATCTCTGTTAAGGTTACATATACACTAGTTAAGGCAAATGGATTCGCGTTATAGGTACCAGCATGGATGACACCTTGATAACGTGGAGCTTCAGAGGGAGCGATTAGACTCATGATATCCTCATCTCCCCCAATCAAACTAATAGTTGCGCCGCCACCAATTGCTTTGGCTAAGGTTATTAGGTCAGGCTCGACACCAAACATCTGGGCTGCAGTACCTGGGAAGGCCCTCATACCGGTCTTGACCTCATCAAAAATTAATACTATATCATACTCACGTGTTAATTCCCGCAATCTCTCTAAATAACCTTTCTCAGGGTAAATTATTCCAGCATTCATCATAATGGGCTCAACAACAAGACCAGCAATCTCATCACCCTCCTCCTCCAACAACTCGATAAGTGGTTCAACATCATTATAAGGAACTACTCTAACCAAATCTTCAGTATTCTCAGGCAACCCAAGGGAATCTAATACACTAACGGGCATCCTCCTAGGCCCAGCCAACCCCCTAGTCGGCCAACTGCTTACCAAGACATAATCATAAGTACCATGGTAACTACCCTCTATCTTAATGATAACATCTCTCCCCGTGTATGCTCTAGCCAATCTGCAGGCGTACATTATAGCTTCGCTACCACTATTACTGAATCTAAACATATCTATATCAAATAGCTCTGGTATCAAATCACTTAGTTCCTCCAATAGTTCGAATGGATAAGTATAAAGAATCCCCTTAGAAACTTGCTCCCTCCAAGCCTCGACGAGCTTTGGATGAGCATGACCAGTAATTAATGCACCATACCCCATATTGAAATCAATATACTCATTTCCATCAACATCCCATATACGTGATCCTTTAGCCTCCCTGAAATAAATTGGATATGGTGAATAGAACCTTTGATTGCTATTTACACCCAGAGGAATATATTCTGAGACATTTTCGAAGATTTCTCTACTCCTAGGCGTCCGCTCCAGGTACTTTCTAACCTCACTAACAACCTCTGGACCGAAATCCTCCCAATCAACCAAATATGCCTCAAACATAATACTCAAGCCTCAAATAAATAGGAGTTATAGATAGAAGAAGCCATACACCAAATCATATAACTGAATATCATATCAGACGATTCGTCCTCATCGCACAAGGCTTAAAAGCACCCCAAAAATACAATAATATATTCTAGTGAGGGGGTTAATAATCTTATATATTTAGATTATTTGTTTTAAATATTAATGATTAATAAAGGAAGATATTTTATCTAATAGATAAAAATTTGAACATTAATTATATCACTAACCTTATTTTCGCATAGCATTCTTATTTAATACTACATCATCACTTCACCGATCTTAACTACCTCCTCCTTAACCGGTATTCCCCGCTTCGCCAGGTTCTTAAGCCATAAACTAGGCTCATCTATTAACTCAGGGGGAACAACTCCTTTACTACTTACACCGCCGCTCCCTAGAATCTGTACGCCTATACTAGCACCCACGCCAGTAGTATAAGCTGTAACACCGGCTCCCCACTCCTCATGATATCCGACTGGACCCAAATAGTAACGTATTATAGTCTCTACACCGTCTTTATATCCCTTCAACTCAACCTTAAGGCATCCAATTATATCTTTAGGCTCACCTGGCTTTGTCAGTGATGCTAAGAATTTCTGTGGCGATATTTCAAAATCATTAATCTTAACTGGCTCTCTTGAAGTCAAGCCTATTTTCTTCATAAAATTGATAATGGGTAAGAAATCATCATCCCACGTATCTTTATATGTAACTGTTTTAACACCTTTGATCGTATAAGGTATAGTTGCAAGCTCACTATGAATAATTGCATAAGTCTTTTTGTATGAAATTGGATCCGGGAAATAGGTGATCTCGGGGTAACTGAGTGGAGGTGCTTCTACTAACTTACCATTGAGATATAAGACAGCGGGCATCGTGGCTTCATCCAAGACAGTCAATACACTGAAACCGAAGGGTGTGGCCTCCGTTTCGGAGTGACTACCCCACCTTATGTGAATTTCATCAACTTCATCCAATTTAGATGCTCCATATGCTATTAATACATTAGATGTACCTGGATCATCGCCCACGCCGATTAATACAGTGATCCCGGCTCCCCTAACCTCCTCATCCATCTCAAGCTCTTTTCTAGTCATCCAATATAGCCCGCCAAGATCAGCCAAATCTCTCTTTGCCTTTATAGCGGCCTTTATTGCATATAAATTATATTCATACCAAGAACTATTTACCACTACATCAACCCTCTTCATTAATTCAGACATAGTATCTATATCCCTAATATCCCCCCTAGCAATATCGAGCCTCGAATCATTAATCTCTTTAGCCAATTTATCCAATACATCATATCTATAATCGACAGCTAATACATTATCAATCTTATCTCCATAACTCAACAAATCTTTGATAATCACTCTACCTACATTACCAACTCCAATAACCATTACCTTCAATACTTACCACCCAATATAATAGATAAAAGGAATAAATAGTGGAATTATTTACTAATTCTACATTGAGTGTATATTAGTCTTGAAAAAGTCTTTATATAATCCTAAACGTCGTAGCTTACCCTTCTTCGGAACACCATCTCGGTTCCAGCCTCTCAATTCATAATAATCATCTAACATCTTATTGAAAATCTCAGGCTTGACACTGAATCCCTTGTTTGGTCCCCTAGGCATCTTTTCATGAGCTATCCTGTAAGGTATGTAGTCATCTTTGCGGCTGAAACCCTCCCTCACATTAAAGAGCCTAATCAAATTGTTTATCCTCTCACCTATTAACCTCATAGTATCAGCACTATAATTTAAACCAGTTACATAATTGAAGTAATTAGCTATCATTTCATAATCTGCATCCAAGAAATCACAGAAAATCATACTCCACTTAACTGCATTTAAGTCCTGCATGTTAATCACCAATTCTGCCTTACCCTCCGGGGTGAATGGATCCATATCACCAAAAGCCTCTTCAGCAATGGGCCACGCCCTTAAATGACAGGCTCCCCTATCAGACGTAGCGTATGCCAATGCCATCCCAACACTACCCCTAGGGTCATAAGCAGGATATTCCAAGCCTTTAGTCTCCAAAGCCATTTTATATGCATCTCCCCCGAGCCACATAACGAACTCTCTAGCTCCCTCTGCCAATATATCCCCTATACCCTTCCTATATGCAATCATCCTTGCCAATTCCATCTGGGCATCTATATTCCCAAAACCCAATTCCAATCCATTGGTAATATTTTTATCTATATAGCCTTTTTCATAAGCCTCCATAGCCAATGCAGTAACATTACCTAATGATATCGTATCCATACCAAGGTCGTCAACCAAATTATTCCATGCAATAATCGCTTTAAAATCACCTACACCAGTATTTGAGCCACCCATCGCTATCGTCTCATATTCCGGTCCATCTAGTTCAATCTCACCCCATTTATCATCCTTAAGTCTAGTTAAATTCCTGCAGGCTATGGAGCATCGGTAACAAGCCCCCTTCGAAGTTCTAAAACTACGCATAACCTCCGCATCTATATTATCCACATATTCAAATACACCCACTTGAAAATTCCTCGTAGGTAATACACCTACATCATTACTCCATCTAACTATAATCGGTGTTCCATCAGTTCTAGCCCACTCTTCAGGTGGCCCCCTCACAACCTCCCTAATGATCTTCAGGTTATACTTATTGAATCCGTCTCTATCAGCTAAATCAAATTTAGGATTCCTGTGATCTGCAGATATTACAATGGCTTTAAGATTCTTACTACCCATGACGGCTCCAGGCCCGCCCCTAGCATGTACATGATGAAGGTCATTAACTATTCCAGCCAATTTAACGAGATTCTCCCCCGCGGGTCCAATGGCCGCTACCTTGGCATTATTGTCACCTACCTCCTTAATCAAACCTTTGGTAGTCGCATATACACCATATCCAGCATATCCACTCGCATCCCTCAACTCAACACTCCCATCATTTATATAAATATAACTAAGTTTAGACGCCCTCCCTGTAATTATCAGGCCATCATAACCAGCTATCTTTAGCCAACACCCCCAATAACCTCCAGAGTTGGAGTCAAGGAAGGTGCCTGTCTTAGGGCTCTTAGTGACTACAACATCCCTAGCCGAAGCAGGCGCCCCCGTAGCTGTCACAGGACCAGTTAAAAAAATTAATGGATTCACAGGACTCAATGGATCAATTCTCGGCGGAACCATGTCATACATAAGCCTAGCTCCAAATCCTTTTCCACCTATATATTCTTTAATAAAGGATTTCTTCAAGCGGATCTTCTTAACAATATTCTTAGTTAGGTCAATATGGAGAAGTCTACCAGCATATCCGGGCACCATATTAAACACCAAAACAACCTCAATAAAATAATTACTAGTGTGGATAGAATATTTAATTAAATATATGTCTAGATTCTACCAAATTTATTTAACCATAATAAATGAATATACTCATTTTTTAGAACATTCTTTAAAACAGTTTCCACCGCATCCGGATTCCCAGGCATAGATATTACTAAAATATCACCATAGAAACCCGCTACAGGTCTGCTCGATAACACCCTACTCCCAACATCACCATAAGACTCCAATGTATATGCTACAGGATAGAGATCAAGCTTCTTATCCAACATACACTCCAATGCATCTTTGGTCACGTCTCCCTTCGATACACCAGTTCCCCCTATCAAGAATATCAACTCGCAACCTCGCCTAACCAATTTTTTAACGGTGTTGATGATCAACCAGTCTTTATCCCCAACCAACTCCCTAACTATATCCTTAAATCCAGCATTCCGAAGTATTCTTTCAGCCAGATCCCCCGAAGGATCGCTATATTGCAGATTCCGCATATACTTAATATATCTGCTCTCACTAATTGTCACAACACCTACTTTCGGCGTATACCCAATATTAGCCTCCTCATGAGGCATACCTAGTGACCACCCTTAATTTTTCTAACAACAAAGATATCTTTAATCACCGTATATGGATAGTTACCAGACTCGTCCTTCTCATATTTCTTAACCATATCCCATATAGTTAATAATGCGGCCGCCACCCCAGTGAGAGCCTCCATCTCCACACCAGTTCGCTCAAACGCCTTGACTGTAACCGACACCTCCACATATTCATCCTCTATATCCATGTCAAAACCTATGTGTGTGATATTAATGGGATGACAATAAGGCAATATATTGGGGGTCGATTTTACAGAATTAATACATGCAATCTTAGCAGCCTCATACACATCTCCCTTTTCAACCCTTTTCTCCCTAATTAATTTAATAGTATCTCGTCTAAGTCTAATCCTTCCACGAGCCATAGCTTCTCTATATATAATCTCTTTACCAGATATATCTACCATACCACCCCCAGCCGATACAGGGGGTGTCAGTACAACCTCATCACCGTCCTTGACTCTAACCATCAATCCATCCTCATTTGGAATTCGTCTACCATTAATAAAAACCCTATATGGCCTCTTTATATCTCCACCATCCGATATATAATCGGCTAACGAGCCACCATCCCTTAATTTTATATAATTAAACAATTCTCTTAAATCAGCCTCTGTTAAATCTATATCGATGTAAGGCTTCCCAACCAAATCCCTCAGCGAGCCATAAACCCTAACCCTAATCAAAGTCATCACCACACTCAAACATCAAATCGATACAAACTCAATAAAATATTTATTCTAGATAAGTTATATTCTAAACATCGACAATATTTTCTTGATAAACATGGTTCGATTAAATCTCAAAAAAGCCGCATACCTTCAAAGAAAATTATCTGAACTAGTTATAACCAAAGACATGTTTAACAAACCAATTAAATATATAGCTGGAGTGGATGTAGCTTATAGGAAAAAATATGCAATAGGGGTTGCATATATTCTAGACTATGATAAAGTAGAGCCCCTAACCTATTCAGTATATATAGTTGAATCAAAAGTACCATATATACCAACATACCTAGCATTTAGGGAAATATGGCCCATGGCCGGAGCTCTTCTAAAACTAAAAATAAAGCCCGACATAACTCTAGTCGATTCACATGGATTAATACATCCAAGAGGATTCGGAGCCGCTACTCACCTAGGAGTAGTACTAAACCTACCCACAATAGGAGTTGCAAAGTCACCTCTAGTCGGTAAGGTCGATAAAGACGGCTATATTCACGTCAACAATAAGAGGGTGGGGTATAAATTCTCCCCGAAACTATACATATCAATAGGGCATAGAGTATCATTAGAATCAGCCATAGAAATAGTTAAGCATGTCCTGAGAAACAGTATCCCCGAACCTACGAGACTAGCACATATCAAAGCAAATGAAATGAAATATAAGATATCTATGGAATAATACAGTAAATTATTATAGTTTAACTTAATACTTAGTTTATAGAGATGATGAAAATATATGGTTCAGCAATGACTTTAATCATATACATACTTGCAATATCAATATCACTAGTTTATTATATACAGCCCGTGTATGCGTCTGAAGTGCCTAGAAACTTAATAACATATGGAGAAAACCAAACTAATAATTCAATAACAAATCAAACAATACCAGAAAACATCGTATATCTATTACAAAGACTAGAGGAACTTAGAAAAATAGTGTCGAAATATAATACAACATTAGCCAGCCAAATATCGGACATCGAGATGGATCTGATGATGGGTAAGATAGGGAATGCAGAGTATAAATATATTAAACTACAAGATGAGTTGAAGACATTGAGCGATTTATTATCCAACTTGAATCCAGAGGACTATAAGAGGCTAATCGATATTTTGAACGAGAATTTATGGAAATATATGTCGCCAGGGTCCAATCCTAAAGACATAAGCCAGGTACTAAATTCTAACATAGACCTAAGGAACATCTCAGATATTAGCAGTGGACTAAATAATATAGGTATGAATAGAAGTATCGCTAATCCATCCAGCCTAAATATAAATATCCCAAAAATATATGCACCATCATTACCAGAACTCAATACTAATGACATATACTTGCTCGGAGGCTTCACATTGATATTATTAATGATAACAGTCCTAATTAGTAGCAAAAAAGTTAGAAATAATTTTTGGGAAGCCATCATAACCCTATCAAATAAAATAAGTGGAATGAAGACACGAGCATATGAGTCGAGCCACCCAATCATAAACACATACTATAGGTTTTTAGATAAGTCTCACGAAAAAGGATTCGGAAAAGAACCTCACGAGGGCCCTATAGAACACGTAAATAGGATTACAGATGATACGTTAAAAAATATTGGGATAAAAATAGCCCACCTATTTGAAAAGATCAAATATGGTAAAAAAGAGTTAAGTAAAGATGAGTATATTGAGGCCCAAAGAATAAGTAGTGTTATCGAGAAACTGGGGGAAGAGAATATTGATAAATAAAAGAAACATTTTGTTCCTAATACTAATACTACTCTTTCTAGGAATGATATATGCACCACCAAAAACAATATCTGTAAAAACTTATGCTGGAAAACCTAGTCCAGATAATGGAGACCCACTAGGCTCAAGCAATTATGTTGAATTACTTAAATTTATAGGATATAAAGTGAGTTTGGGGAATCCTACCCAACTAGACGACTACTCACTCGGAGATGTATATATACTATTGGGTCCAGATAAGCCACTAACCGACGATGAACTATTACATATTAAAGAATTCCTCAACAGAGGGGGATCCATCTTAATAGCTGATGAATTCGGAACAGTGAACAATTTACTAAATGAATTATTCGATGCACAAATAAATCCAAATTATGCAAAACAATATTACTATTCTCTAAAGAAAGTTTTTGTAGACGCGATAAATCCGGTAACATTGCTAGCCTCGAGGTATGCACAGGGGGCCCTAATCCCATTGTATAATTCATCACTAGAATTCAACGTTATTGGAAACAATACACCAACAAGTGAGACAAAGAAATTCTATTATGAAACCATAAATTTATTTACAAAACCACAAGAGAGGCGAGACATCATCTTCTTCAATCCTAGCATATCATCGTATATTGGCAAACTAGGCATATTAACTCCAATGGGATATATACTCACCATCGATCATGAAAATCTTATTCAGTATCTAGAAACTGGTCTCGACACCTACATAAACAAGAAATCTATATATGTGTACTCGGCTAGATATCAACATAAATTATTTAGGGCTTATGTAATTGCAGACACAAGCATATTCACAAATCAACTCATCTCCAAAAATAATATAGACTCATCTATCTTTAAATTCCATGTAAGTATGATTACATGGCTCTCCCATGGAGAAAGAGGTAGAGTACTTATCGACAATACACATTATATACCTTTTATAGTTAAGCAGCCTATACCTAGACTGGGGAGACTAATCCTCGACCTAGTAATAAATACATCAAATGCATTCATAAATAATTACAACAATTACTTAACTACACTAACCCCGGCTGGATTGTTTATAATATTCTTAATAACCATTCCCTCTACATATGCGTATCTAAAGAAAAAAATCAAGGTCAAGGATATCGGTGAAATTGATCCTGAAGAGGTAATGGAGAGATGGTTTGTCTATAAAAGTGAAGTAGCCATGGAAATAGAGAGAGGGAGATTCATAAAAAGCAGATACAGGGAATTATTCAATGGCCTATATTCATTATTGAATTTTATATTAAATAATATTCTCCATAAATCGATTAGTGAAATTGCTGCTGGCAAAGAAGTAGATAATATACTCCTAAAAAAATATGACATTGACTTAGAGAAATTAAAGAAATTATGTGAGAGAATGGAGAGAATAAGATTAAAGATAAGTGGAGTAAAGAGATTCCCAATAATATTATCTTGGGGTAGGGAGATTAAAAGACTAATAAAAGAATCGGATGAAATATTTAGGAAACTGGGTTATGGATTTATATCTACGGATGTGGAGAGTGGAGTGGAAGATGTCTACAGATGAATTATCAAAAGTTTATGAAATTTGGATGAAGCTAAAGAATGAAGTAAAGAAAGTTATAGTAGGTATGGATGAAATACTTGAAGAGATCTTTATCACACTCTTATGCCAGGGACATATACTTCTTGAGGGGCCCCCTGGTATAGCGAAGACAACTATGGCGAAAACGGTTGCATCAATCCTAGACCTTGATTTCAAGAGAATACAATTCACACCCGACCTATTGCCATCCGATATAATAGGTGTCAAGATATTTAATCAAATTAAGGGAGAATTCGTGACAAAAAAAGGGCCTATATTCGCCAATCTAATACTTGCGGATGAGATAAATAGAGCTAGTCCAAAGACACAATCGGCACTACTAGAGGCAATGCAGGAGAGACAAGTCACGATCGAGGGGGAGACATATGAATTGCCAGACCCATTCTTAGTAATAGCTACCGAGAATCCGGTGGAGGTAGAGGGGACATATCCACTACCATCAGCACAATTAGATAGATTCCTAATAAAATCAATCATAGGGTATCCATCAAAAGATGATTACATTACCATAATGGATATGTACGGGGGATATAATGTCTACCATGCTGATAAAGTAGTGTCAAAAGAAGACATAAGAGATATACAGAAAGCCATAGATAAAGTCATTTTATCCAAAGAATTACTCGATTATATAGCATCTATAATCAAGGAGATAGAAGAAAATAATAATGTTAAGTGGGGCATAAGTCCTAGGGGAGGCATAGCAGTTGCAAAGGCATCCAAAGCATACGCATTAATGAATAGAAGAGACTATGTTACTCCAGAAGACATTAAAAGAGTTTTGAAGCCCGTACTCAATCATCGCATAATATTGTCACCAGAAGCATTATTCAAGGGCATTACACCAACAGACATAATTGATGACGCGATACATAGAGTGAGTGTACCAATATGAGAAAGACGATAGAATTCGGCCTAACAATAAAAGCCAAAGCAATAATATTCGTATCAGCTCTAATACTAATAATAAATATTTTCCAGCCATGGTCAATAGCTGGCATAGACACTGCATCCATATCATTCATTCTACTTGCCATTCTAATAAGCTCATGGATTATAAGTAGGGGAAAAATATTTGTAGCAGAGAAACTAGACATCAAAAGAATAATACCAAAATATGTCTATGAATTAGATGAAGTGCCCGTCAAACTTTATATAACTAACAAAACACCCCTCGGAATCTACAATGTAGTTATTGAAGATATTTATCCAGAGACTATGAAGAGAAAAACAGGTCATAACCTTGGAGTAGTTCAAATATATCCAAAATCAGAGATAGAGATAAAATATACATTACAAGCCAGAGGAATAGGGGAGCACATCTTTATGGGGGTAATCATCAAAGTATGGGACCCCCTAGGACTATTCCATACATCAATCCACTATACCGAAATAAATACAGATAGAATAAGAGTTATGCCTACTATCCCGCATATAGATATTACAGAGATATTAGCCAAAGGATTTAAACTTGAGCTTGGAGCGAAAAAGACGCCTCACAGTGGATTAAGCACCGAGTTTAGAGATATTAGAGAATATGTCCCTGGAGACGAGACTAGGAGAATTGATTGGAAAGCAACCGCCAAGCTAAACAAACTAATGATAAGAGAATATGAACTGGAGAGGAAAAGCAACATTGTAATAATCCTGGAATTATCGAGAAACATGTTTTTAGGAGAACTAGGCACTAGGAAAATAGATTATGCCGCTAGAACCATCACATTAATCTTTAATTATGCATATTCAAAAAAAGATAATGTTGGATTAATCATATTGACACCGAGACATGCTGACGTGATCCCGATAACTACTGCCTCCGAGACATTAATCAAGTCAGTATTATTAAAACTTTCTAGCATACCAGTGTATCCTTTTGAAGAATCTATAAAGTGGAATGATACCTATATAAGTAAGGCGTTAGAGAAACTAGGTCTCAGGGATAAAACCCTATTCATTATAATCAGTGATTTGGAGAGTGAATATGTGACATCCAATGTTAGAAATATCGCCAGAATATTAAGAAGCTTAAGACACGAGGTTATAATCATATCCCCATTAACAACTCTATTCGAAACAAAATTATTGAGGGGGATTGATGCAGCCATCTATAAAGTAATTGGATATATATCCATACAGGAAAGGAAAAAATACATTGATGAACTGATTAAGTTGGGTGTCCCTGTTATAGATGTGGGTCCAAACGACTTAATTCCCTACACACTGGTTAAAATAGAGCAGTATAGGAGGATGATTGTAATATGATTAGACTCGACGAAGAAAAATTATTAGAGACCTTAGTTAGATCAAGATATAGAGTAATTCTTTTAATCACCTTTGGAGTTATCTACTATAGGATACAGGAAAATAATCTATTTGTTACTCATATAATAAATGCGGTGAAGAATATCAATTTAGAAACACCTCTCCCAGCCTATGTCAACCCATACATAAATTACTTATTTAGTGAATGGAATATAATTAATCTAGTCATACTCCTAATATCAGCGGCTTTATCAATATACACTTTATACCGAAACCAAATAAAATACATGCTCATAGGGGTAATAATTGTATACACTTTTTATATAGTAACATTATGGAGCATATACTCAACTGAAATAATACAAAATAATCTATTAATCAATGGAATCAACAATTTATCTAGAGACATAGCACTGACAACATTAGCATTACTCATCATAGAATATTTTAGGCCACTTTTAACATATAGGAGAATATCAAGAAGAGTCAATTGGAAACCTTCCTTTACACTACTAGATATAGTGATTTATATATCCATTTTATCAGCTTCCGCAATGATTATAATATATTTTACACAATATTTGGTAAATACCTTTACAACGATCGCCACCCACGGAACCCCCGAACTAGGTGAATTAATTAATATATATGTATCATCACATGTCGGTAGAATTATAATAAACTTAATAGCATTAGGAATTATCACATATTTTCTTTATAATCTGGTAGAGCCGACCATAATATATCTGACAGGGAGTAAAGGCCAAGCCATGGATATATTGAAAAATGATTATAAAAAATTGTTGCTCAAAGAAGAGGGCTATATTAAAAACATTTATAAATACGTGTTTATAGGAGGCACAGCGCTCACCCTAATTCTAGTTCCAATTATAATATTACTGTTTCGCACCCCGAACTTAACATGGAAAGTATTGGCAGACACCTTAGAAAATTTAATTAGGTTTAGATGGGAGGTTTCACCAACGAATATAGATTTAATACTATCGAAAATCAATATACTAGGCTTAATAGATTCATTGAAAGAGAGGATAGAAGCATTCATAAGATTTATTATGTACCTATTATTCTAGAGGTTGAAAAATGAATAAAATGATGTTAATACCATTAGCAACCCTAATAATATCCCTCCTTATATTCATACATGCCATTCTTTATCCACCTCAAATAGTAGTCTCAAGAATAATTGAGAATATAATTGCAGCATTCATTTTCATATATTCTATATCAAAAATAAACTCAATGATATCGAGAGGCCGCAATAAGTAATTTAATTACTTTGCACTACAATTAATATGTTTATGGCAAAGATAGAGCACATAATAGCCGAAGTTATATCAGCTGCCCTGATAATCCTCGCATTTTACTTTATATTATGGGGAATAGATCTAATGATGCCGGGTAAATATGCCGTCGTAGCTGGTGTAGCAAGCCTAGCAGTAGGCATATTAATTCTGGGGGGAGCCGTATCAATTATAAGAACATTATTATTATCTCTGACTATGGAGAAGAAGGAGACTCCTTAAATATAGGTATCTGAACACCTTTCTGGCCTTGATATTTACCCATATATGGCTTCTCAGGAATACTCAACAGTTTCGCAAATATTAGGTGTAGAAACCTGTCACCCTTATGCAATACAACTGGAAAGTTCCCGCCAATCAACTCGATAGTTAACTCACCCTCGAAATTAGCATCGACTATAGTAGGAGGTATTATTAAACCAATCCTAGCATAACTACTCCTCAGATTAACGAATGCCATCAAGTCCTTTGGCAACTTTATATACTCCATCGTATGAAGCAATACATGTTCATTTGGATAAACAGTAAATTCATCTCCCTCAACAACCTCAATAAACTCCGATGGATCATCCCGACGTGGATCGAAGGACCTATTAATTCTCTTGAGTCTAGCGATAGCACCTCCAATACGTAGATCAACTCCATTCTCACGAATAGTATCTCGGTTCAAAGGATTTATCAATAATTCCCCGCTATCAATATAACGCTTTATATCCCTATCACTCAAAATCATATTGACACCCGGAACCACAATTCATCTATAAAGATAATGAATAAAGTATAGGGGGCTTAATTAAATAATTAGTTCACGGGAGATTAACTGGCCTTAAATAATCTTTAGGAGCACCCTCAAAAACATCCAAATATTTCCTCAAGACAGATGGGATCCTAACCCTCCCCTCCTCATCCTGATGATTCTCTATTATTGCCGTTATCGTCCTCTGTATGGCCAATCCAGTTGAATTCAAGGTATGAACATATCCTAATGAAGGATACCCTCTCTTCTCAGCAAATCTAATATTGAGTCTATAACTCTGCCAATCGGTACAATTGGAGGCAGACACCATCTCTCTATATTTACCTTGAGCGGGCATCCACGCCTCTAAATCATACTTCCTAGCCGCTACAACACCGATGTCACCGGTACATATGTCAACAACTCTATAGGGTATCTCTAGCCCCCTAAAAAGCATCTCTGCATTCTGAATTATCTCTTCATGATAATCCCAAGACTCATCTGGATGACAGAATATAAATTGTTCAATCTTATCGAAATTATGAACCCTAAAAATCCCTTTGGTATCTTTGCCATGGGCACCGGCCTCCTTACGGAAACATGGGCTAAACCCCATCAACTTAATCGGCAACTCACCAATCTCAAGTACTTCATTCATATACATTGCAGCCATAGGATGCTCACTAGTAGCTATTAAATATAGATCCTCTCCTTCCAACTTATATATAGCATCCTCAAAATCTGAGAGGCTAGTAACACCCATATAAGCCCTCCTATTCATCAAGGGAGGAGGATAGACTGGAATATATCCCCTCGAGGTGAGGAAATCAGTTGCATAATTGATTAAAGCCATCTGTAGATAAACAAGATCACCCAACATATAATAGAATCTTGAACCAGCTACCTTAGCAGCCCTAGCAGTATCAGTTAGATGCGTCTTATCACCAAAATCAGCATGTCCAACAACCTCGTAATCAATAACCTCATAATCAACATTGAATCCATTTATCTGTTTAAGGAAACTATCTAGATGCTTCCGCATAACCTTCGGTCTACCCCAAAATCTAATGGGCTTATTCTCAGTCTCATCTTTACCAACTGGCACATCACGATGAAGGACATTTGGTATACTTAAGAGAATCTTGTCCAACCTACTCTTCATATCTTTATACATCGACTCCTTCTCGTCAATCATCTTTGATAATTCTCTAGCTTGACTAATTAATTTTCCTCTCTCCTCCGGATCCGCCTTAGAAATATTCTTATTAATAATATTTCGTCTATGCCTCAATTCATCAAGTTCCATACCCAACTCTCTAATTTTTTTATCCAGTTCCACCGCCTTATAGATAGGTTCCCTAGATAACCCCCTCACATCCATATTCCTCAATAATACCTCAACATCATTACGTAGATAATATAAGATAGACCACATCCTCATAACATTCACTCCAAATAAATTAGATTATAATTAATTTATTAGAAGTATCAAAACACATTTATTAAAATTATTTACCCGAGACGGAATACTTAATTAATGCACTGAATAAGGGATTAGGTTTCAGAGGTCTGGAGGTAAATTCTGGATGAAACTGACTCCCAATGAAGAAGGGGTGTAAATCCCTCCTCAATTCACCCATCTGCTTTATCCCATCCTCAGACATACCAGAAAAAATGAAGCCATGAGACTCCAACAAATCTACATACTCTGGATTAACCTCATACCTATGCCTAAAACGTTCATAAATAGCTTCAGCACGATAAATTTCGTATGCAAGTGTTCCACGCTTAATTATGACTTTATGCGCACCCAATCTCATCGTACCACCATACCTACTCTCAACAAGCAGCTTCTCCTGCTCAGGCAATATAGTAATTACTGGATTCTTAGTATTTTTATCGACCTCAGTAGTATGTGCATCAACAAGGCCGACGACATTTCGAGCGAACTCGACAACCATTAACTGAAAACCATAACATAACCCCAATAAAGGAATCCTCCTTTCACGCGCATACCTAATAGCCATAATCTTTCCCTCAACACCCCTAGCACCAAACCCACCAGGAATTATAACACAATCTACAGAATCCAGCATCCTAAGTAGCGAAGGATCCTTCTCAATATCCATTGAATTAATATACATGAAACTAGGCTTATAACCATGGAATGCAGCAGCATGTTTAACAGATTCAATAACCGAGATATAGGCGTCGGGTAAATTATAAATACCTGTCCTAAAGTACTTTCCAACAATCCCAACCCTAACAATTTTATTAGAATTCTTAAGAACATCAACAAACTTAGACCACTCACTCAAATCTTTAGCCACAGATTTCAAGCCAAACTTCTCCAATATACGGTCTCCAAACCCCATCTTATCAAATATTAAAGGTAATTCATACACAACCTCTAAATCGGGTGCAGAAAAAATATCCCTCTCATCCACATTAGTAAATAGTGATATCTTAGCCCGCCGCACATCATCCAACTCACCCTCTCCCCTAGCCACAATGAAATCAGGCTGTATTCCAATAGCCCTCAACTCCTTCACGGAATGCTGCACAGGCTTAGTCTTCATCTCACCTAACGATTTAAGAATCGGTACATATGCAACATGAACGAATAAAACCTTCCCAGGATGCTCCATCCTCATCTGCCTAGCAGCCTCTAAGAAAAGAATATTCTCATAATCACCAACAACCCCCCCGATCTCAACAAGAGTGAAATCAGCACCACTCTTCCTAGATACCCTATAAATCCAGTTCTTAATCTCATCAGTTACATGTGGAATCGGCTGAACAGTCTTCCCTAAATAACGCCCCCTCCTCTCCTTCTCTATAACAGAAGCATAAATCTTACCACTAGTTATATTATGGTCTTTAGATAAAGTAATATCCATGAAGCGCTCATAATGACCTAAATCTTGATCAATCTCACCCCCATCCTCCGTCACCCATACCTCGCCATGCTCCGTCGGCCTAAGAGTACCAGCATCATAATTTAGATAAGGATCGATCTTAATTGCAGTGACGGAATAGCCTCTACTCTGGAGGAGTTTACCAATCGAAGCAGTTATAACCCCCTTACCCAATCCCGATACAACGCCACCAGTCACGAATATGTATCTAGTCATAATAAACATATCTACATAACAGGTCATAAATATTTTTGAACCCTACTTATGACATACTAATTATTAACAACGTTATATATTTTCCACCAGAGGGTAATAATATATTTAAATTTATTAATATTCCCACTCTTAATATCACTTAATTTATTTATTAATGGTGCCGAGATTCTGGAGGCGATTTGATGGAAAATGAATTGGAATTAATGATAGGTGGACCTCAGGGGTCTGGTCTAGACACAACCGCCCAGATATTAACATCCTCTTTAGCCTACCTAGGATATGGAGTAATATCGGATAGAGAATATTATAGCAATATAACTGGTAAACATAGCTATATCCATATGAAGGTATCCCCAACTAGAATACCCTACGACCTATCATACCCAGTAAAGATATTGACAGCCATAGATGCTGAGACCCTATTCCACCACTATAATGATATAGACGAAAAAGGATTTCTAGCCCTCGACGAAAAAGTTTTAGACACAACTATCGATAGAATCATAACAATGGAAAATTACACGAAGAAAATGATAAAAGATGATTTAATGAAGAGAATAGGAAGTACAAAAATTAGGGATATAGTTAGTTACTTAGAAGACGATCTTAATATAGAAGCCATAATATTAAATTATAAAACGTTACTTGATAAATTAGTAGAGAAATTCGGAGTAGCAGCATCACTCGCATCAAGATATTTAAGCTCAATCCCGATGGGCATCATAAGTGGATTGTTGGATATTAATGATGAAGCTATCCAATATGGTGTAACCAGAAGGTTCTATGGAAGGGAAAGCATCATAAAAAATAATGTATATCTAATCACCATGATAGCCGAAGAAATTAAGAGCCAATATGGTTCACCACTGAAACTCCCTGAACCAAAATTAGATATGGATGAAGTAATGGTAGTGAGTGGAAACGATATAGTCGCTATGGGTAAAATAGTTGGTGGACTTAGATTCCAAAGTTACTATCCCATTACACCAGCCGCTGACGAGAGCTTCTTCATAGAAGCAAACCAAAACTTAGGAGAGAAGAAGGGAGGCGTAGTCGTCTTTCAAACTGAGGATGAATTAGCGGCCATAGCATCAGCGATAGGGGGTGCACTGGCGGGTGCAAGAACAGCCACAGCAACCAGTGGGCCAGGATTTAGTCTAATGGTGGAGGCCTTAGGTTGGGCTGGCGGTAGCGAAGTACCCCTGGTAATTACCTATTATCAGCGTGGAGGGCCTGCGACTGGTTTACCTACAAGAGGCGGGCAATCAGATCTCTTATTCACGATGTTCGCCTCCCACGGTGAATTCCCAAGGGTAGTAATAGCATCTGGTGATCATCAAGAAGCGTTCGACGACGCGATAATAGCCCTAAACTTAGCGGAGAAATACCAACTCCCAGTCATACATCTACTTGATAAATATTTGGCAAACTCATTTGCCACCATACCCACACCAGATATGAATAAATATAAAATAGATAGAGGAGTGCTGCATAGGGGCGACGGTAATTACGTAAGATTCGATACATCGAGGACAATATCTCCGAGGGCATTCCTAGGAGATAATGTAATAATGTGGTACACTGGTAATGAACATACAGAGGAAGGACACGTGACTGAGGACCCCATCCTAAGGGAGAGAATGTATAGAAAAAGAATGGAGAAACTAGATTTGATACTCAAGGAAACCCCACAAGAATATATGTTCAAATATTATGGTCCAGAAAACCCAGATTATATACTACTAGGCTGGGGCTTTGTGAAGCATGTATGTATGTCCGCAGTCAACCTACTTAAAGAAGAGGGTTATAAAGGAGGATACTTACATATGAAGATGTTTTCACCATTCCCCAAGGAGGGAGTCGAAAAAATATTAAATAGAGTCGACAAAAACAGAATATTTGCAGTAGAGAATAATATAATGCTACAAGCAGCAAAGGTAACTACCCTCCATACAGGCATAAAGATAGATAGAGGAATAAAGAAATACACGGGACGCCCAATATACCTCCATGAACTATTGGAGGCAATAAAAGAATTATTAAAGAATGATAAAAAGATGGAGGTGGTATTAACCTATGGTAGTTGACCTAAAGTCATTAAGAACAGATATATGGGTAGATTGGTGCCCAGGTTGCGGAAACTTCGGAATACTAAACGCAACACAAAGAGCAATAGCTGAACTAGGCTTGGATCCAACAAAAACAGTAATAGTATCGGGAATAGGATGCTCAGGAAAGACACCTCATTTCATAAACGTCAATGGGGTGCACACATTACATGGAAGAGCAATCCCATTCGCAACAGGTATAAAGATAGCTAACCCAGACCTAACCGTGATAGTCCAAGGTGGAGATGGAGACCTATTAGGTATAGGGGCAGGCCACTTCGTCGCTCTAGGTAGGAGAAATCTCGATATAACAGTCGTAATGCATAACAATGGTGTATACGGCCTAACAAAGGGACAGGCCTCACCAACACTATTCAGAAACATAAAAACAAAGGCATTACCGAAACCAAACATACAAGACGCTGTTAATCCGATAGCCCTAGCAATAGCATCAGGATATACATTTGTAG
>WAJV01000059.1 GCA_015523725.1 Candidatus Geothermarchaeota archaeon | reverse complement strand
TTTTTCAATACAATATATTTCTTCATCCTCTCATAGAGTACGATGTTTCCAGATAATTTTGTTGTATATAGTAGGCTTATTAACGCTATTGTAGTTGCCTTCATGTTATGGTTTGAGTGTTTCATTAATCTCAAGGCTGTCTTTATGGCCATCTCTCTGATGTGGGGTGGTATGGATAATTCTTCGCTGATATCGTGTATTCTCTTTTTTAATCTATATATTCTATATTCCATTTTAGTCGTTATCACATTTCCAAGTTCCCTGTATTCCCTTCCTGCATATTGAATTATTTTCTCTTCAATTATTGCACCGCATTTTCTACATAATTTCCTTCCTTCAGCGATTATTATCTCGGTTCCTCCACATACTTTGCATGTGAAACTATTTGTCTCCAAGTCTCTCCCTGTTATTGAGGCTTCAGTATTTAGTGGTAAATATAGTTATAGAATATTGTGTACCTATTGGAGCAATCTTCTTATGATTTTAATAATTGTTCTTAGTGGATGGGGGGATGGTAAAAGTATTATTAAGCTTTTTAAGGTAATATGCCTTAAATATAATAGCATTGTGTTGTGATGGAGATGTATTATAAATGATGGCTGCCAGTTCTTTCCAAAGAGAATTAAATAGGATTATTGGTGAGGAGGTTATTGTTGAGTTAAAGAGTGGTAGGAAGTTGAGGGGGCAGCTTAAGGCGGTTTATCCAGATACTCTATCAATAATTCTTTCTGATGTATCGATGGGGAGTGAACGTTTTTCTTCTATAGTGTTATCCGGCGACTCTATATCGGCTATTTATGTTAAGAAGGCGAGGGTTGATATGGATGAGTTGAGGTCTATGTTGGAGAAGATTTTCCCGCCTAGGGCTGTTGTCTATAGGAGGGATTTGGGTGTGATTACGGTGATGGATAAGGTGCGTGTTACAGAGAGGGGTGTTGAGGGTGAGCCTGGTTTGGTATACGATAGGGTTAAGAAGGTTTATGAGGAGTATATTGCTAAGAAGAGGGGGTAGGTCTATGTATATATCCCCTTATTCTCCCTCTCACTAAACTCTTTTTCCAATTCACTAAGTCTTGCTTCATATGTAGTTGCTTCATCTATTAGTTCTTCTAACTCCACCTTTATTCCCGTTATGTCACTTAATATTTTTAGTGCATTATATACTCCAATTAGATCAACCGGCCTATTCGCGTCTGCATATGCGAGTATCCCGATAGCAGGTAGTTTATATAATTCTGAGTAATATAGTGCGTATGCGAGTGGCCCTAGTATTCTAACATCTTTCTGTGCATACTTTATATTCAATTCTTCTTTATAATGTGAGTTATGTACTATTCTTCCTATTTCGTCGCCTTCTTTAAGGCTTGAGACAAGGCCTCCTAATAGGATTAGTTCTTCCGCTCCATTATCGGCCATCCACTTAATCACTCTCTTGATCAAGTTTGCCCCATTTTTGTTTAGGGGTATGTCTTCGAATCTTATTAGGCCGTAGTCGCCTATGGAGTATATCTCGATTGGGTAGTGTAGTTTGTGATCTTCGCCGACTATAACTACTGGATGGATATAGTTGGTTTCGACTAAACCTATCTTGCGGTAGGGTAAGTGGCTTAGAAGGTATAGTAGGGAGTAGTACCCGACTTGCCCTATTCCTCTAAAGCCCATTATAAATTTCTTTGGTACCTCTGTATCATATATAAATATTTTTGCCAATACGCTTCTCCTCCTTTGTTTCAATTAAATTTTATATAGGTATCTATATTAAGGTTATTGATAAATATTGTGATGCATAAAGACTTAATAATATGTTTAACATGTATTAGGTAGATTCGTGGTGTTTTGGTTGTGAAGATAAAGTTTCTAGGGTCTCCAGAGATCGTTGGTAGGGCGGCTATATTGGTTAATTCTGAAGGTAAGAATATTATTCTTGATTATGGGGTTGAGATGAGTAAGCCTCCTAAGCTGCCGATAAGTTTCCCCCCACGTGATTTGAATGGATTAATTCTTACACATGCTCATCTAGATCATATTGGTGCATCTCCATATTTGTATGTTAGTTGGGGGATGCCTCTCTATATTACTAGGCCTACGTTGGAGTTGGCCGATGTCTTGATAAAAGATTTTTTGAAGTTATCTGGTGAATATCTTCCATATGAATATATTGATTTCACTTATATGTCTCAGAATGCAGAGTTTGTTGAGTATCGTAAGGAGTTTAATGTTCCTGGAACTGATTTTAGGGTTGAGTTTAGGGATGCTGGACATATACCTGGTAGTGCTCAGGTGATTATATCGGCCAACGGTAAGAGGATTCTATATACATCGGATATTAATACTTATGAGACTAGGCTTCAGAAGCCTGCTGACGTGAATTTTGATGAAGAGTTTGATATGGTTATTATAGAGAGTACCTATGGCTATAAAGATCATCCGAAGCGGAGTAGTTTGGAGAAGGCTTTTGTGGAGAAGGTGAAGGAGGTTATTGAGGATAAGGGCACTGTATTGGTTCCCGCATTCGCTGTTGCGAGGAGTCAGGAGATACTCTTGGTCCTTAGGAGTAGGGGTTTTGATGGTAAGATTGTTATGGATGGTATGGCGCTTGAGGTGACTGAGATTCTCCTTAGGAATAGGGGGTATTTGAAGTCTCCAAATTCGCTTAAAAAGGCGTTTGGTAGGGTTAAGAAGGTTAGGCGTTGGAGGGAGCGGAAGCGTGTTGTTAAGGAGAATTGTGTAATTATTGCACCGGCCGGTATGTTGGGTGGTGGTGCAGCTGTCTTCTATATTTCTAAATTGTATAAGGATCCTAAGAATGGGATTTTCTTGGTTGGTTATCAGGCTCCGGGAACCCCTGGCCGCACTCTATTGGAGGAGGGGGTTGTCCAGGTTTCTGATGTGACTGGTAAGACTAAGGCTAAGAAATATTATTTTGAGTTCTCGTCTCACACTGATAGAAGTGGTTTGAAGGGTGTTTTATCCCAGTTGTCGGGTGATCCTGTTATAGCCATCGTGCATGGGGAGGAGGAGGGTAGGATGGGTGTTAAGGAGTTGGCTGAGGAGCTTGGGTTTAGGACTTATTTACCTTCTACAGGTGATATGTATGCATTCGATTAGGATTTGGTTTGTTGATGGTTTAGAAGAGTATATGGAGTCTTTTAAGGATGTATTTAACGCCGCCTTTAAGTTCTATTTCGATGAGGCTTTCAATGTTTCTTATTACCGGCTTGATGGTGTAGATAGATATCTTGATTCTTCTGGGAGGATAAATGCAAAGGACTTGATCTTGGATCCGCCGGATAAGTCTGAGGATGGTGGACATATTGATATTTTCTTGGTTGATAGGGATATTTATCTCCCTGGATTCACCTATGTCTTCGCGGTCACCCATCCACCTTTGTCTAGGATTGTTATTAGCTTGTTTAGGCTACTTAGGAAATATAGTTTGGTGGAGTTTGAGGATGAGTCTGTGGTTAAGGAACGGTTGTTTAAGGAGGTTATGCATGAACTGGGGCACTTAGTTGGTTTAGATCATTGTGATAATAAGCTTTGTGTGATGGCGTTTAGTAAGAATCTGAAGGAGTTGGATTCGAAGGTTCCCTATCCTTGTGAGGTTTGCATCGAGAAGTTGGAGAAACTCTCTAAATAATATTTGGCTATATACCCTAATACTCGACTATCTCTACTTTGGCTTTACTGAGTATCTCCTCAGCCAATTTCTCGTCATGGAGTTTGAGTGTATATAGTCTTCTCTTTGTCCTAGCCTTTATTTTAATATATTTTGGCATTCGGTTGACTACAATAATCTTCTTGGCATACTTCATCTTCTCTAGGAACTCATCTACATTCTTTATCTCCATAGGCATATTTATCAACCACCGTCTCCCCACTTCTTTTAAAATAGAATCTATCTGTAAATATAAGCTTTATAATTAATACATTATCCTTAAACATTTTTATCTAGTCATTAATTAACTGGGGCTGTATATGGTGTCTGTCTGTCTATTGAGTAGCGATGAGTGTATCGAATTGGCTTCCGAATTGATTTCGGGGGGTGGTGTAATAGTATATCCAACTGATACTGTGTATGGTTTGGGTGGGGATCCATTCAAGTTTAGTGTCGTCTCTAGGGTTATTCATTTAAAGAGGAGGGTTTCTAAACCATTTCCAATACTTTTATCGGATCCGGGGTATGCATTTAGGATATTGGAGGATAATAATTTAGTTAGGGAGTTAATGGACTTGTTTTGGCCGGGGTATTTAACGATTGTATCTAAGGCTAAGATAGGGATTCCAGCCGCATTAGGCGCATCTTCAGTCGGTGTGAGGGTGCCGAGTCACGATAAACTAAGAAGCATTATTAGGGGGGCCGGCGGCTTTTTAATCGGTACATCGGCAAATAT
The DNA here is from genome assembly GCA_015523725.1 of Candidatus Geothermarchaeota archaeon. Lineage (GTDB taxonomy): Archaea > Thermoproteota > Nitrososphaeria > Geothermarchaeales > JDFR-13 > WAMZ01. The sequence goes on along the minus strand of WAJV01000059.1, from coordinate 3,992 downwards.
AAGTGGGCTTCCTCCAGCTAATTCTGTTGATACGGCTATTAAATATTTTGGTGGGAGTGTTGATTTATATGTGGATGGGGGATTATGTGGGGGTTCCCCATCTACTGTTATATATGTTGGGGATACCTATCTTAGGGTTCTCAGGAAGGGTTTATTGGGTGTTGATGCGATTAAGGAATTTTGTTTGGAGAGGGGGATAGATTATTATGAGTAAGTTTAATTTAATCGTGACGTGTCCGAGGGGGAGGGAGTCTGTTGCTATACATGAGTTGGAGTCGATATTCTTTTTGCTCGGTGACCCTGAGGCGAGGTTCTGGAAGAGTAGGGTTAAGGGACTACTCTTTGGTTTTACTAAGCTCGATATCCATAATTTACACCGGGAATTGATAGAGTTGATTAAGGAGCGTCCATTTGATTTTAAGAATACCAAGAGGTATATACCGATTGATAGGGTTGTGGAGACGGATTTAGATGTGATTAGGGATGTTGCCTTAGAGTTGGCTAAGGGTATTCCCGGGGGTGCCACTTATAAGATTATGGTTGAGAAGCGGTTTAGTCAGCTTAGGTCAAGGGATGTTATTGATGCAATAGCTCCCCATATTGATAGGAAGGTGTCTTTGGAGGAGCCTGATTATATATTGTTGATTGAGATTGTTGGTGAAAGGGCTGGTTTATCCCTTATTAAGCCTGGTGAGATTGTGAGTGTTGAGAAGCTGCTTTTCAGTGATTAGGCTCTTTGGTGTATATTTATGGTTAAGATTGGGTTTATATTGAATCCATATTCTGGATTGGGTGGGTCACTTGGTTTTAAGGGGAGCGATGGGATTCGGGAGTTGGTTGGAGAGGTTGATTTGGGGGCTGGTAGGGCTGTAAGTAGGGCTAGATTGTTTCTAGAGTCTTTGGCTAGTAGGTCTGCCTGTGCTAGAGATATTTATTTTATTACTTTTAGGGGGTTTATGGGGGAATATGTCTTAAGGGATTATTCATTTAGATATGTGGTGCTGGATTACCCTGATAGGGAATCAACCATATCTATGCATACTGTTTTGGGGGTAGGTCGGCTTGTTGATGAGGGTGTTGGCATAATTATATTTGTAGGTGGTGATGGGACTGCTAAGGATGTATATATGGGTTTGTATCATTATGGTGATTTATCTTTGCCTACCCTCGGTATACCCTCTGGGGTAAAGATGTTCAGTGGGGTATTTGTTAATCGACCAGCTGATGGTGCTGATCTTCTCTGTAAATATTTGGGTGGCGATGCATATGTTGGTGAGGGTGACGTATTGGATGTCGATGAGTATGCTTATAGGAGTAATGTCCTTAGTCTACGGTACTTTGGTGTATTGAGGGTTATTTATGCCCCTGGTTATGTTCAGGCGAGTAAGGATGTGTCTTCATCTGGTGGTGTTGAGGATAAGGAGTATATAGCTAGGTTTATTGTTGATAATCTTGATGATGACGCAGTATATATATTGGGTCCTGGGTCGACGGTTAAGGCTATCGCCGATTTATTGGGTGTTGATAAGAGTTTATTGGGGGTAGATATATATTCTAAGGATTTCTTTATGAGAGATGTCTCTGAGCCTGATTTGTGGCGTGTTGTGTCGAGTCATAGTAGAGTGTATTTAATATTGTCCCCAATTGGTAGGCAGGGTTTTTTGATTGGGAGGGGTAATCTTCAGTTGAGTCCTAGGGTGATTAGGAGGGTTGGGAGGGATAATATTATTGTTGTTGCCACTAGGGATAAGTTGGGGGCTTTAGCGGATGGTGTATTGAGGGTTGATACTGGTGACCCTGAGTTGGATGAATATTTGAGGGGATATATTAGGGTTGTAATTGGTTATAACGAGTATAGGTTGGTTAAGGTTGTTTAGCTACTTTCTCTCCTTCTCGATATTTAATCTAAATAAGGCTGCTTCACTCAAGCCATCTTCTTTACTTGAGTTTGGTAGATTTATTTCGGGGAGATTCAGCTTAGGCTTCTTCTTTGATATAATGATTAGGGCTTTATCACCATCTCTATTTAGGAGTCGGACTAATTTCCTTATCTGACTCTCCCTCAATAGGAAGGCGGCGTATCTATAGTTATTATCCCTTATCCACTTCTTTATATACTGTGTTCCTAGGTAGTGGTATAGGGTATTTATTAGTTGGCGATAACTCTTTATATATGTTCTCGGTGTGGCTAAGCATATTATGAACTCCTCTTTACATATATTATTTAGATCTAATCTTTCCCTAAGTTTATAGACGGCTATATAGTATCCATATATTTCTTCCTTGATCATTTCTCCTCTAGGAATTTATTTAGGATATTTAATAGATCTTTATTTGAACCCACTTCCTTCCTAAACTTTTCCCAGCTCTCTATCTTGAATAATTGTTGGGCGGTCTCTATAAATTCCCATGGGAATATTATCCATGCATCTGTTTCCTGTGAATAGAAGTCTATCTTTGCTTTATTCCATGGTTTTACGTAGATGACTGCTGTATAGACGTTGCGGGCTCCCTTATCTATTAGGTGGCGTCGAACGGCTTCTAGTGTCTCACCTGTGTCGGCTACATCATCTACTAATAATATATTTCTATTCTTAACCTCATCTTCTGGTATTGAGCTGTGGATAATCGGCTTCTCCATCCTTATATTCGGCCCTGCATAGAAGCCTGCGGAGATTATTTTTATGTCTGGGATTAGGAGTAGGTCGCTTAGGAAGCGTGCAGGTATTAAGCCACCGCGTGATATTCCAACGATGCTATCGATCTTTAAGTTTCTTTTCTTTATCTCGGTCGCTATCTCGACTAGATAGTTGTATATTTGGTTTAGGGTTGGTAGGATGAATGTAATGTCCTTCATAATTCTATCCTCCATGGGTGTAGTTAATGATTACTATCTCGTCATCCGGCCCTATATTTGTATCTAGGCCGGCCAAAGTATTTATCTCTCTTCCATTGACTAGTATTAGGTTCTGGCTATCTAGGTTCTCCACGACTTCCCCTAACCCCTTCTCAATAGCCATATCCTTATAATTCTGGATTAGATATTTATGTATATCTCTAACCGTTCTAACTTTGTCAGCTGGTAACTCCAGGTATTCTCCTGTCACTATTGAGAGTGGGCCTTTAACCTTAATCCTTATGGATCGCTCTATATACGTCCTCTTCATAAAATCTATCACCAATATATATTCCCCTTCCTAGATACTCAATCTTTAGGTTTGATAGGAATTTAAGTGCTTTATCCAAATTGTTGTAAATTAAGTGGTTTATTGGGATATTTATACCTATTATTCTATAGGGTGTTACATGTCTAGTCGTCTTTGGAGGCATATATAATTTTCTCCTAAATATTTCGACCACTTCATCCTTCTCTATTCTCCTATATGATAATATTAGGACTCCATCCCCAACTCTCTCGACGAATCTCTTTACATTATTCTCTGCTATGTAGTTTGGTGTTTGGCCGACTACCCTAGATATTATATCCTCGAATCTTCCTAGGGTATCGAGTAAAGTAATTATGTTTAGATGTTTATTGTATTTATGGCAAATCCATTCCCCATCATTTCTATACATTAGGTATATGGGTTCAATATGGTTTATTGGGATTCTCGGCATATTCCCCATATAATTAATTTCTTTGAATGTGTTGGTTAGCGTCTCTATTAATTTATTGTGTGTTGGTGAGGGAACCTCATCATATATCCTTATCCATCTATATAGCTTTATCTCTTTGGAGTAGTAGTTCATTGGGATTATTGGTATATAGTCGATGTCTAGGTTCTTTAGGGCCTTCCATCGGTGGGTGCCATCGATTATTAGCCCGAGTTCTGGGTCGGCTATTATTGGGTCTTTCATGATTCCCTCCATCTTGAGTGAGTTAGTTATACTTTCCTCCAACTCATTTATTATCATTTCATGGGGTCTAACCGAGTCTGTTGGTACCAGCTCTACCTTTAGCATCTTTCCCTCGTATTCATAGGATACAAGTC
>WAJV01000058.1 GCA_015523725.1 Candidatus Geothermarchaeota archaeon | reverse complement strand
GGGTAGATGGATGGCGCTAGAGAGTAATATTAAGGGTAAGAGGCTATTCATCAGGTACCTAGGTAGGAATGGTCCCCCTCTTAAAACATCAAGTCTAAGCGATTTTAGAGATATTCTATTTAGATATAGGGGGCTGAAACCGAGAACAATTTATGGTTCCATAAATATTTATAGTCACCTAGAGAATAGAGATGATGTCAAGAATCCCGAGAATATTTTACTATCCAGTCCAGTATGGGATGTAGATGGATCACTCGAATACTATCGAGATATTATAAAAGTCGCTGAGGAAATCCTATATATCCTAGACAAATATGGCATTAAAAAATCAAGTTATTTGATTTGGTCTGGACGGGGAATACACATCCATATACATGAGAAGGCATTTTCTAGGGAATTAACTCAAAAGTATAATCCGATAGATATTTCCTATGCAGTTGTTGAATACATAATTAGGGAAGCATATCCTAAGATAAAAGATTTTATTTATAAGTATAGGGAACATAAGAGGCCATTGAATATTGAGAATAAAATTGATATTCAACGCGTATTCACCGCCCCTCTATCACTACATAGACTATTAGATGTGGTATGTATTGCAATGAAGCCAGATGATTTAAATAATTTCTCTTTAGAGTGGATAAACCCAGATAAATATAGACATAATACTTCTTGGAGAGATTATGAGGAAGGAGAGGGCGATGAACTTGCTTATAAGGCTATTAATGAAGTAGGTACTTATTTAGCCGGATACAGTCCAAAACCAACTTCAAAAATTAGGCATATTCTAAGAGAAGCCTCCAAATTACATATAATTAAAGGTAAAATAGGTAGATTTCAGGTAATGGGTCTATTGCAAGCAGCGAGATACTATGTAATCCATAGAGATTTCGATAAGGCAAAGTCATTCGGCTTAAATAGAGCCATCTTCTATGCATGGGCAAAATATTATAAACCTATTTATGGGGCAAGCAGGAAAACTATGAGGAAAGGTAACGTTAGATCTACGAAGGAAAACATGACGGAAGTGTGTGGTGAGAAGGTTACCATATCTCAGGATGGATGGTTCAAAATAGGTGATAGAGAGCAATTACCAGATGACTTTGATAGAAACATCTCATCTAAAATAAATGCTATAGTGCCTTTTGAGTATGCATGGGAAGCAGCTATAGATTATGTAAAGAGATTCCCAAAAGATGTGTTAATGAATCAGAGAAGATTTTTCAGGGAAGTTTATGAACCAGTTAGAGATAACTTCAGTAACATTATACAAGAATATATAAATTATAAGAGACTACTGAAGAAATAACATATTAGACTTCAAAAGATCTACATTAAATTTTTAATTAATTCATATAACTGCTTAGCAATCTCATCTGGTTCACCAGTAATAATTTTCCTCAACCTCCTAGGTGGCCTCAATTCAACAAGTTCAATGACCTCTGTCTTTGAACCTTTTAAACCAACTTCATCAGGCCTGAGGCCTAAATCATTTATATTCCAAGTTTTTAGTTGAAATTCTTTATCTGCCCATCTCTTCCTCCTAAAATCTGGGAATCGAGGTGTATTGCATCCTAACTCGACTGCTGCTACAAATGGGAGACCAACCTCAATAATCTCATAACCACCTTTAATAGTTCTCTTGAGTTTGGCTATCCTATACTCATTAATATCAATTATATCCTTCACAAATGTGATGTGTGGAATACCCAACCATCCACCGATCCCCGGGGGAACTTGGCCAGTCCCCCCATCTGAAGATTCCTCACCACAAAGTATTATGTCATACTCACCAATTTTTGAAATCGCCCTAGCCAAAACCAAGGTAGTTGGATAAGTATCTGAACCGGCTAAGGCCCTATCACTAATTAATATTGCGTCATCAGCACCCATAGCGACCGCTAACCTTAGATATTTTTCCCATATTGGTGGCCCCATCGAGACAACGATAACAGTACCTCCATATTTTTCTTTAATGCTTATAGCGAGCTCCAAGGCATTCTTATCCGCAGGATTTATCTCATTCCTAGCCCTACTCCTATCGACAGTCTTTGTATCTGGATTAAAATATACTTCTTCCGGCTTCGGAACCACCTTTAAGGTAACGATTATGTTCCTAAGCACGAGAGCCTCACCCTTCAAGGAGCTTAATCAGCCTTGGAATAACCTCAAATATATCAGATACGATAAAATAGTCTGAATACTCCTTTATTGGAGCCTCCGGATCTTTATTAATAGATATAACTATATCACAATCCCTAATACCACTGGTGAAATGGGGTGCCCCACTCGCACCTAAGATTATGGCTAACCTAGATTTTAATGAGACACCAGTTGAACCAACCTGAATATCCCTAGAGGCGAAACCCATATCGGCTAAGGGCCTTGTTACCCCTAATTCGGCTCCAATCAATTGAGCCAATTTCTTCGCTAACCCAAGATCACCCCCAGTGCCCATTCCAGCTATAACAACTTTCTCAGACTTACTAATATCAATAGAAACACCCCTCTCCCGCATCACTATCTTCATACGCTTAGGCTCCAAGTCAAATCTTGGTTCAATATTTTCTACCTTACATTCACCACCAAATACTTGTACATCAAATACTCCTGGTGTAATGGTGGCGAGTTGCGGCCTACTCTTTATACACCGCACGACAGCCGCTATATTCCCACCGAATCCAGGAACCTTACCCACTAGATTATATTCATCATCATAATCTAATTCGATTACATGGGCCAATAAACCCGACCCAAACCTAACCGCTATTCTCCCGGATAAATCCCTGCCATTCCTAGTGGCGCTAAATAGTATAGTATTAGGCTTATACTTTTGGATTAACCATTCAAATACCCTAAAATAGGTTTCATTATTATAGATTGATAGATGCTCCGAATTAATATAATATACCTTCTCGGCACCAAATCTACCTAATGTCTCAGCAGCCCCCCTAATATTATAACCTAATAGAACCCCCACTACCTTGAATCCATACTTCTCGCCTAGCTCCCTCGCTTTTCCTAATATGCCTAATGAAGATTCCTCGATTATTCCCTCGTCCTGCTCTATAAATACCCATATCTCCTCCATATATACCCCCAATTTCTAGATGGGTCATTGAATGGCCATGGATAATAAATCAATTATATCATGGACCTCGATATCCAGTCCCTCCATACTAGCCTCATCCTCGAACATCCTTATACAATACGGACAAGCAGTCACCAATTTATCGACTCCGAGTTCACGTACCTCAGATAGCCTATTTTTGGTTGAATTCCGGGCCCACTTATTATCAAGCCAGATACCTCCCCCGCCTCCGCCGCAACATAGAGTCTCACCCTTATTATGGGGCAACTCTATTAAATTGATTCCGTCGATAGCCGACAAGATATCCCTAGGCTCATTTACTACATCATTATATCTAGCCAAGTAACAGGGATCATGATAGGTTACATCCATCTTTATTCTTCCTAATTCAATTTTACCAGATTCAATTAATTCCTGAATTAGTTGAGTATGATGCATTATAGGTATATTTATTTTAGCTCCATACTTTGGATACAAATTTTTTAAATTATGATACACGTGGGGGGATATGGTGAGTATAATAGATGGTTTAAGACGCTCCAATTTCTCAACATTTTCATTAATAATCTCCTCATAAAAGTATTCTTCACCTATTTGATAGACGATATCTCCACAACAAGCACCCTCTCTAAAAACGTCTACAGTTAAACCTAGATTCTTAAGTAGGGCAATTAGCCTCAAAATGGTTTTCTGCCCCCTCCGATCATAAGCAACTAAACAGCATGTATATATAATTATGTCTGGAGAGGGGTTAATGCTTGGAATCTCCACCCACGAAAACCTTTCACCTCTGGGGGAACCCAATGGATTACCCTCCTCATATAATCTCCACAATATTTCGTTAACATCTTCAGGAAACCACTTATCCTCGTACAAGAATTTCCTAGCTACTCGTATCAAAGACGCTATATTCACATCACTCGGACATTGGCTACGACAATAATTACATGTTAAGCATTCCCATACCCCATCTAGACGAGGTAAATGGCCTAACTGCATATACCGAATAATCTTTCTTATAGGCATAGCATCGACCAACGAACAATTGACGGTGCAAGTGCTACATTGAAAACACCTATATAATTCTCCATCGGATTCCTCAGCAAATTTATTCCTCTTACCGAAATCAATCT
>WAJV01000057.1 GCA_015523725.1 Candidatus Geothermarchaeota archaeon | reverse complement strand
TACCCAACTTCATCAAATATTTGGTATGTATTATTTAAGCTTAATCCATCCCTAATGATGATTATGTTCGTCTCTATTGTTTCTTGTTTTATTGGATTTATGTAATGATTTTGGACTAATTTATACATTACTTGTGTCTAATTTTTGTATAATTATGTAAAACTTTTATATACGTTTGGCAAGAATAGTCTTTACATAATTTTATTTTGGTGTATTTTATGATGTCTAGGAGGAGTTTGTTTGATGTGAGGTTTGTCGTGGCTGTCTTGGTGGTTGGACTGGTTTTCTCTGTGCTGGGTTATTCTGTGTATGCTAGTAATGGTGGTGATTTATTGAGTGATGCTAGGGATGCTGCTATATTGCATTGGTTCTATATAGCGAGTGAGGACCCTGATTCACTTATGATGCAGTATACAGATGATGCTGTGCTCTATTGGTTGGGTGGTCCATTGAATGGTGTATATTCTGGTAAAGATGATATTATGGGTGTTTGGACGACTTTCTTCAATGCGTGGGAGGATGAGTATGTGAATATTGGGGGGTTAAATTCCTATAAGACTGGTGATAAATATTATGTGGTTGCTGATGTAAACTTTATTCTTAGGAGCTCGGCTTCTGGTCAGTGGGTTAAGTTGAGTTTAACCTATATTTTGGCTTTCTCTGATGTAGATGGATCTTTAATGGTTAGTGAGGAGTGGTGGATTATTAGGGGCGCGATGCCACTCGAGATTACATCGATGATGTCTTAATGATCCTTGTATTATTACCCGATTCCTTCCTTTTTCTAATCTTATTTTCGGTGATGGGTTGTATTGATTGGGTTTTTATGGCTTATTAACATCTTCTTTAGCTTTATCGAGGCTGTTATAGGGTTTATTTTGGTTATCTTGTTTTTGAGGGGTTATTTTAGATTTAGGGCGAGATTATTCTCTATTCAGGCTCTGCTTTCTTTCTTAATTTATATTCATGCATCATTATCGATGTTTGTTAGTTTATCGATGGCTTTGAGGGGTGAGGGGCCTGAGTTGGCTTCTTATTTGATGCCCCTCAATCTCCTGGGTTTATTGATTGCCTCTATATTATTTTATATTGTTTATTGGTAGTGTTCTACCATCGAGTTATATCTATTAATATGAGTGTTCCTGCAACTATAGTTAGTTGTAGTATAATTAGTGGTATTGATAGGGTTGCGCCGAATCCGAGGCTTCTCCAATAGTTATAGATTATTAGGCCTAGTATTCCTTGTATAATGAATATGGCTGATAGTATTACTAGCCTTAGGCCTATTGGTTTTTTGAATAGTTTAGCGACTTGTAGGAGTAGTATGAATGCGAGTATGAACTCGATTATGGTTAATATGTTTAGTATGTCCCAGTATGTCATTCTTCCTCCACCTCCAATGCCCTATCGATGGATGTTTTTATTAGGTTCCAGTGGTTGATTGTTTCGTCGCTTAGGATATAGGGTGTTCCATATCCTTTTCTGAACTTGCTTATTAATCCATTTTTCTCTAGGACGTCTAAATGATGCATGACTGTTCTATAATTTAGGTTTAGTTCCTTTGCTATTTGGTTTGGGTTTAGTGGTTTTTCCTTTAATAATATTAGTATACGGGCTCTTGTAGAGCCTCCTCTACTTCCTTCTATCAACCATCTCACCAGTATCTTGAAGTATCTATTGGCATCTACCAATATTCATCTCTTAAAATTTTGGTGTTGAGTTGTAATAAGTTTTGAAGATGTTTTCTAAGTATTGATTATATACTGTTACCCATGTATGTATATTCATTGTTAATATTATTGTTTTTATATATGTAGTGCTCTACTATGTAGTAGACTACTAAGTAGGTGACTACTATGTTTGGATGGGGATATCGGTTGGGTAAATATGGTTTGAGTCCGGTTCAGTTTCTTATATTGTTGGCGCTAAAGAAGAGGTCTATGTATGGTTATGAGATTATCAAAGAGTTGAGGAGTATGTTCGGTGATGTTTGGGAGCCTAAGACGGGCACTGTATATCCAGCGCTCCGTAGGTTGGAGGCTAAGGGATTGGTTAGGACGGAGTTAAGGGATGACAAGGAGTTCTATAGTTTGACTGAGAGGGGTGAGGATGTAGTTAAGTATGCTACAGAGCTTTGGGAGAGTGAGCTTGATTTTATGTGGAGGTATCATATGTTCTTGCCTCATCCCATGAGGCTTATGATGATGAAGAGATTTTTCAGGGAGGGTTGGAGGCGTTGGAGGGGTGGTAGGTTCCCATTGTTCATTCCGCCACTTGACTTCGATTATCTAGATAGGGATGAGAGGCTTAGGTTGCTGAGGCTTGCCAGGGATTTTCTTAGGGATCAGCTTAACTATATTGAGGATAAGATTAGGGATTTGGAGTCTAAGGAGGAGTAGTTTTTTATCTAACTAATTTTTTATTTTTTTTCTTTTCGTAGATAAGGGTTTCCTAGAATATTTTTATTTATTCTATGGTGTATTTTTCTTGGTGTATCTCCTATGGATGTCCCTAGGTTCAAGATTGTTAGTTTTACTCCTTATCCAGCTGAGATTTTGAGGATACTGTTTCTACCTATTGCTGAGGATATGGGGTTTAGGGGTGAGATTGAGTTCAGTGTAGTACGGGATTTGGGTGATAGGGAGAGGGTGTATAGGGAGTTGGAGGAAGCCGATATTGTTATTGGGGACTTTACCTTTGAGATACCTATCGATAGGGATATGATTATGCATATGAAGAAGGTGAGGCTTATTCAACAGCCCAGCACGGGTTATGACCATATTGATGTTGACGCTGCTCGGGAGGCGGGTATTCCAGTAGCCAATATTGGTGGAGCTAACTCTATATCTGTTGCTGAGCATACGATAGCTATGGCATTAGCCCTTTTGAAGCGTGTGGTTCAGTCTCATTTGAGGACTCAGTCGGGTGAGTGGGCTCAGCAAGAGTTCTTTGATTTGGGTATTTATGAGTTGTTTGGTAAGAAGTGGGGTATTGTTGGGATGGGTAGGATTGGTAGGGAGGTTGCTAAGAGGGTTAGGGCTTTTGGTGTTGATGTTTTGTATTATGATATTCGGAGGTTGTCGCCTGAGGTGGAGGCTGAGTTGGGTGTGGAGTTTAGGGAGTTGGGTAGACTGCTCTCTGAGTCGGATGTAGTTAGTATCCATATTCCATTGACTCCAGAGACTCGGGGATTGATTGGTGAGAGGGAGTTGCGGAGGATGAAAGGGTCGGCTATCCTTATTAATCCTTCTAGGGGGGAGGTTGTCGATGAATATGCACTTGCTAAGGCGTTGAAGAATAGGTGGATTTTTGGGGCTGCGGTGGATGTTTATTCTGTGGAGCCGCCTCCGAAGGATCATCCTTTGCTGAATCTTGGTGATGTAAATGTGATTACTACTCCCCATTTGGCTGGGGCTACTAACGAGGCTAGGAGGAGGATTATAGAGACGAGTGTGCGGAATGTGGTTAGGGTTTTGATGGGTGGGGAGCCTGAGAATGTGGTGAATAGGTGATGAGGCTGGATTTGGCTCATGTTTTGGCTGAGTCGCTTGAGCGTCTTGGTGTGGAGAGGATTTATGGATTGATTGGGACATCGATTCTAGATTTTGTTGATGCATTATATGATTATAGAGATGTTATTCGTTTTATTACTACTAGGCATGAGCAGGTTGCTGTTAGTATGGCTGACGCTGAGGCTAGGTTGAGGACTTTCCCCGGGGTGGCGGTCGTTCATGTGGGCGGGGGTTTCCTTAACTCTCTTATAGGTTTAGGTATTGCCTATAAAGATTCTTCTCCATTGGTATTGATCTCTGGAGGAGTTAGGAGTAGGTTGGTTGGCCTCGACTCTATGTATGAGATTGATCAATTATCGATGGTTGAGCCTATAACCAAGGCTAGGTTTAGGGTTGATGATGTTTATAAAGTTCCAGATGTTGTTAGAGAGGCTTTTAGGACCGCTTTATCTCCGCCGCCTGGCCCGGTTTTTATAGAGGTTCCTGAGGATATGTGGATGGCTAAGGGGGAGTTTAATCTCGATGGTTATGGATTAGGCGGTATTGATGTCCCTGCTCCTGAGGAGGAGGCGGTTGATGAGGTTATTGAATATATTAAGCGTTCTGAGAGGCCGGTTATATTGGTTGGCGGGGGTGTCAATAATCAAGTTGGTTCTAGGCTTTTGCTGGAGTTGGTAAACTATATTGGGGCTCCTGTCGTCTCGACTGGGAATGGTAGGGGGGCTTTTCCGGAGGTTCATCCGTTCTCGCTTGGTAGGGTTGGTTTTGGCGGTGGAAGTACTTATGCCGATAGGGCTCTGGAGGAGGCTGATCTTGTCTTGGCCTTTGGCTGTGCATTATCAGATATTACCACATATTCATATACGCTTAATCCTAGGGGCGATGTGGTTATCGTGGGTTTGAATAGGTTGGCTGAGGTTAGGCCATCTCCCTACTCCCTCTTTGTATATGGTGATGCAAATATTTTCTTGGATATGCTTGTTAGACGCCTGTCTAGTGAGGGTTTAAGGAGGGATTATAGTGGCTGGTGGGGTGAGATAAGGGGTTGGAGAAGGGCTTGGGAGGCATTGTTGGATGATGTAGTTAGGCGTGAGTATACTGGTTTTGTGTCACCGGGGAGATTTTTTAAGAGGTTGGGTGAATCCATTGATCCAAGTAAGACTATTATAACAGCTGGGCAGGGGATGCATATATTATATACCTATGCCTTTATGAGGGTTGGTAGGCCTAGGGGTTTCTTGGCTGCGACTGATTTGGGTGCTATGGGCTTCGCCTATCCAGCGGCTTTATCAGCCAAGCTTGTTGAGCCTGATAATGAGGTTATCTGTGTGGTTGGTGATGGTGAGTTTATGATGACTGTCCAGGATCTTGAGACGGCTGTTAGGGAGGGGATTAATGTCAAGATTATAGTTGTTAATGATAATAGTTATAGGGTTTTATATTATAGGCAGAGGATCCAGAAGGGTGGTAGGCTTCTGGGAACATTGTTGGGCAACCCTGATTTCGTGAAGTTGGCGGAGAGCTTCGGTGTTATGGGTATGAGGCTGGATAATAATAGTGGTATTGATGATGCGATTATGGAGTTGCTTAGTTTTGATGGGCCATATTTACTGGAGTTGTGGATTAATCCCGATGATGCTCCTCCATTGAATCTTGAAGCGAGTCTTAGGATGACATCATTATAGTCTTTATGTAGTCAGGATATCCTTACGGTATCTACTAATTTTATGACACTTCTTTTTCTCCATACTATATAGAAGATTATTGTAGTTATTATGAACATGAGGCATGAGAGTGTGAATGGGAGCCTTGGATCTATATAGTCGTATAGGTATCCACCTATGTATGGGGCTGGGATCGCTGCTAGTGACCTAAACATATTTAATTTTGAGAATTCAACCGCTCGGTAGTCCTCCTCCGAGTTTAGGGAGACGGCTTTATTGTATGATGGTATCCATATTGATACTGAGAGGCCTGAGAGCATCATTCCACTCACTAGGAAATTTATGTTTCCTGTTATTGATAGGGATGCAGCGGCTAAAGCGGCCGCGGTTTCCGATGCGATTAATCCCTTCATGTATCCTACTCTATCTATCCATCTTCCAAATAGGTATTGGGTGAACATATTTACGCTGAACATTAGTGAGTTTAGTAGGCCGACTTGTGTGGCTGATAACCCGAATCCCTTTCCTATGTATGCGTTTAGGAGGGGGAACCATAGTGACCATCCTATTCTATCTGTTAGTGATGATATATATAGCCAGGTGAAGTTTCTCCTCGGCTTTAGGTCGGATAGAATCCTTGATATACTTATTTTACCCTTCTTCTTTGTGTGGGTCTCGACTCCATATATGGTGAATGTCGATACTCCGATGAATACTATTAATGCTCCTAGGAGGAATGTGGTTTTATATCCAGTTGTGTCGGCGAGGTATCCTGCTAGTGAGGGTGCGAACACCCTAGCTAGGAAGAACATGGATGTCACTAGGCCTACTGCTGCCCCCAACATCTCATGGGATACTGATTCAGCGAGTAGGGCTCCTCTAACGGGTTGTCCACCGCGGAATGAGAATCTCATTAATGTATATGCCATTAGTAGGAATATGTATTGGGGTGTGAGTCCTACTATGAGTAAGCCTATTGACATCGCTGCACCAGTTAGGATTATGAATGGTTTCCTTCCATATGTATCGGATAGTATTCCTAAGAATGGTATTATGAATATTATTAGTAGATTGGCTGTGGTGGCCAATTCACCTATATTGCTTAATTGGTATCCAAGATATACTAGGTAGAGTGGGAAGAGTGTATTGAATACACTGCTCCCCACCCCTCTTAAGAAGCCATATATCGCTAATACATAGATATTTCTCTTGGCTTCTATTATAGACCCCCCCAAAAGCCATAAACATAATATGTTATAGTAAAATCGATTCAGAGAGTAATAATTAAATATATGGGTCTAATTGATTAGCTCCTAGCTATAATATCTTATTTAGGAATCCTCTGTAACTATGGAC
>WAJV01000056.1 GCA_015523725.1 Candidatus Geothermarchaeota archaeon | reverse complement strand
CAGAGGCATGCCGAACCTAGAGATGCATATATTAATAGATTAGAAATAGAGGTAAAAGAATATACACAGAAAATATTATTGGAATATGGAACCGATATTCTGTATTATCAGGTGTTTAATGAGCCGAACCATAACAGTTTCTATCAAGTACCAGTTGGAGAAACATATGGAGATGATGAATTAGATGCATATGCTATGAAGTTTGCCAGTCAGGTACTTAAAAACAATGGTAAGAAGACGATTGTGAATATGATGGTAGATACAGGTTTAGATAATATTAAGCATGACTGGATTGGAGACTTTCATAAATTCCTGGATACGTATGGATTAAAATCATATGTAGATATACTTGCTATCGACCATTATCCGGGCACATGGAGCAGTGAATCATATGAACATTGGGATGAATTAAATGAGTTATTCGACTTAGTATACAATTATTACCCTGGAAAGGAGGTTGCCATAATGGAGACAGGATATTCGACTCAATACGATCCGCAACTCATGATTCATAGCGAATGGGATCAGGTTGACTTCATTAATCAAGCACTTCCAAGCATTAGAAGTAGAGCTAGAGACCCCAGCATTAATCATTGGATTACAATGCGTTTCATAGGGTGGTATGAATTAGTTGATGAACCATGGAAAACACTTATTTATGAAGGTTACTTCGGTATCTTGCACTATGATGAAGGGAATGTTACATTGAATGATAGATTTTATCCTAAGCCTGGCTTCCCTGATCTGCGGTATCAGTTTTCCCTGTTTTATGGTGTGGGTGGGGGTGGTTCGCCTTATGCTTCATTGGAGTTGGTTAACGGTACATATAGTCTACTGAATAACCTGTTCCCTAAGAGTGAGGTATTCTATAAGGAGCCTGTGCCTGTCGCGTATCTACCTAGGGACTTGACCAAAGAGAAAGACCTACTAATATTTAATAATCCCATAGAAAAGAATATATCGATTAACATCCATGAGGCTGGTGGGACAGCGACATTCATAAATAGCGTGAAGTTATATAGGCTTATATATCCAATGGCTAAGCCATTAGCTATAGATACAGAGAACAATATATACTATATTAGGGATCTCAGGTATCCAAGTAGGGTGGTCAACTCAGACGGAGTTGTTGTTACTAGTCTTGTGAGTGACCTAGGCAATGATAATATTTATTATGTTGCTAGGGACGGCTTGCTTAAGATGATGTATAGTGGGGTGGGTTACAATTATTTGTTGGTTAGGTATAGGGATCCATTGTTGAAGAGCAGTATATCGGTCTTGGTTAGGCATGGGGATAGTGACACTGAGTATGTTGGTGTTTTGTGGGCTAGGAAGATAAATTATGTGAATATGCTTATAGAACTGCCTAGAGACATTAGGAGAGGTGATGTAATCATACTTAATTGGACCGATGCATTCAAGATATCGGCGGTGGCATATGTGAAAGTAGGTAAGGTAAGGTTGATGGAGATACCGTTGGAGTCTATGGAGCTCAATGGAGAGAAGATAACATTAGATGGGGATGAGTATGCTGTTCTGAGACTTGGAGACCACCTAACAATACATTTCAACACATCGGAGAAGGGAGTATATGCACTCTATGTTAAGGGCTTCGTACTATTGAATAAATGGATAAATGGTGAGGAGCATATAGTAAAAATCATTAGGGAAGACGGATTAGAGATAATGATACCAACACCAGCTTTAGAGCCAAACCATACAAAAATAGAACTAAAGAGTTTGGTGATAAACTATGAGAAGTGAGAAAAGACTATATTTGCATGGTTTGCTACTTCTGCTCAGCCTATCTATTCCCCTTTCCTTTCTTATGCTTTATAGTTTGAATGTTGGTAATGCTTTGTATACTATGCTTTTTCTTCATAGTCCATTTATTTTCTGGTTGCTTATTTTGCCATTTAAGGATAGATACCTAGATATTGATGAGATAGACTTGTATGCTGGTATATCGAGTAAGTTGATGCTCCTTACAGTAGCATTAGTTGGTATGTGGGCTGTATTCCCCCGCGCCTCCTTTAAGATAGGTGAGGTCTATGCTTGGTATATTCTCTTTGGCTCTGGCTACGCCTATACTTTGCCCTTCGAAGATTATATAGTAAGGGTTCCCTATCTGATCTATGGTTTTATGACTAGGAATTGGAGGGGATTAGGTGATAATATTGGCATGATGCTGGTCATAGTCTCCAACCTAATTATATTATCCATATACATTATTCTACTCTATTGGAAGAAGGAATACAGGGTTAGTGTCGCAAAAATGATATTTATATCTGGTGTAATAGCGAACATAACCATAATATTCATATACTTGTATGCCACACCAATTAACCTGCCATACCTCCTTCTAAACCTATATAGACTACACAGCGTTTTTACCAAAAAGAATACTCAAGAAACCATTCCATAAACCGTCACGAATCTCTAACCATATGAGCTTGTAGCTAAAGCTAGGCGGGCTGGTATAAGACCTATTAGACGATTTAGAATGGGATTAAGACATCTACTTCATAACCATATAGCATCCTAACGTGTTCTGATTAGGAGATGATGATGAATACACATAAATTATAAAGAGAGCATTTTGACACATAATAGT
>WAJV01000055.1 GCA_015523725.1 Candidatus Geothermarchaeota archaeon | reverse complement strand
AATCATAAGCGATATCCAATAACCTAATAATCTCACGCCTAACAAGACGCCTATTAACCCTACGCCCCCTAGACACCCAACCCACCAAAACCACTTAGATAAAATAAGTCGAGTCAAATATAATTATATTAATTAGCTATGAAAAAAACCAGGATAGTAATAGTAGAGGCATCAATCGAGAAAGTACCAAAGAAGATAATGAAACATCCAGCCATCCAAAAAGACGCTAAGAGAAGAGGTAGAGACCCTAATAAAATACTCCTATACCTACCCATCCACTATACAGCATTAATAAAACACAAAATCCCAGTAACCAAGAGGGGGAGACCAGACATACTACATAGAATACTTATTAATATACTGGACCATCCACTAAATAAAAAGGGCGGCCTAGAAATATATTTCCACACAATAAATGATGAGATATATTGGGTAAATCCAGAGATGCGCCCCCCGATACACTACTATGGATTCGAGGGACTAATGATACAACTACTGGAAAATGGAAGGGTGCCACCTGAAGGAAATCTAATACTCATAAAGAGGATAGACACTAAACTCGATGAATTAATGAGGGAAAATAATAGAAAAGTATATGCATTAAAGAAAGAAGGAGTAAAACTCACGAGACAAAACCTAGAGAAAATCTATGGAGAAACATTAGTAATAGGTGGGTTCCATAAAGGCGAATATCGCAAAGATATCATGAAACTATTCGACGAAACAATAAGCCTCTACAACGAAACATTGAAAGCATCCACAGCCACATGCATAGCCTTAACCATGCTTTATCAGATGAAAAATGTATAAAAATATTTATGGTTAAAGGTGTACTACATGACGATACCGTTAATCCATGAAAAGACAGGGGTTGAGATTAGACCAGCGCTACACAACCTACGCCTATACTCTGAGATACAGATGCTCCTAGAAGACATAGAGCAAAACTGGATCACGGGAATAAAAAGACACGTAAAAAATATAGAAGAGTTAATAAAATTGATCTCTAAAGACGATTATGAAAAAACACTATTAGAGAAATATTTTCCAATAGGGCTACTAACATCAGAAGACACAATAAACATAGAAAAACTGAAACATTACCTCAGTGAACTATCTTCATCAATAGAGAAGACGATAATAGAAATAGGAGAATACGGGAAAAGAGGAAGAATAAGTAAGAGACCACTATATAGCTACTACGAAATGGCCTTCACATATCCATTAGAAAAACTTATCCATGCATACTCATACATAAAAGGAAGTAATAGATGTATAATAGTGGTTCCACACTGCCACCCCCCATTCCACGACGCCTGGACACTTGAAATAGGTAGGAAAATAGCAGCAAATACAGATTCACACCTAATATATAGTAAACTATCCAGAATCTACATGGACTATAATAGAAGACACTCTAGACTCACACCCTTCAGAAGAACACTAAGTAAAGTAATTAGGGAAGAGGGAATAGATCTACTAATCGATATACATGGATCCAAGAATGATGAAGTAGATATAGAGATAGGGTACGCATCAGGGGCATCCGCATCAATAAAAACTATAAAACAATTATCAGAAACACTCAAAAAATATGGACTAACACACGAATATATAGATGTAAAATTCACGGGCGGAGACATAATAAGATATCACTCAATAATAGGTAGAAACGAGGCCATACAACTAGAAATAAGCAATCTAGCTAGAACGAGAAAAAGAGACAAAGTCATTAAGTCCATCTCAGAATTCATTAAGAAAAAATGTATATATAGGTGAATGAAAAATTGAGGCTTAATTTCAGAGTGGGGATTGAGGAGGAAGGATTCACACTTAACCACCTAGGATTCCTAGCCCCATATTCATACCTAGTGGCCGAGGAACTACTCGACATTATACAAGAAGATGCCAATACTCTCAGGAAAATAAGAAGTATATTATTAGGACTACAGTGGGAGCCTCATCCATCCCAACTAGAATATGTAACACATCCACTAAAACCAGAAAATCTATACAATACACTAAAATATAGTAGAGAAATACTTGGAAGATGCGCCCAGAAAAAAGGATTATTAATGGGATTCTTCAGCATGCACCCAATCCAATCAACCCCACTACCAATAAATGGAACACATATAAACATATCATATACAGGAATCGGGGAAGCAAGGAGGCTAAGCCAATTAAACTATGTCACAAACTACCTAAGAAACTATATGCCAGAAATTATAGCAGCAACAGCCAACACACCTATCTATAGAGGAGTATATAACGGATATACAAGCAATAGACTAAGACTAAGCAGGGTACTAAAAAAATCAGAATACAACAAACTAGTAATAAAACCCTTCAGAATAATACCACCTACCATGAGGGAAAGATTCAGATACGGTATCCTATTCGAGAGAATAAGAAAATATATAAGAAGAATTGAAGTAAATAAGGAGGGAGATAGGCTACTCGACCTGACTGTTAGAGGACCTCACACAAATATAGTAGAAGACCTATTCAAATCACCAGACACTACAAGGATAGAAGTCAGAATGATAGACAACCAATTAAACCTAAACTACCTAAACGACATAATATGTATCCTACTCGGGTTAATATATGAGGGATTGGAGAATTATGAGAAAGGAAAAGAGCTTAAGAAAAGACCTCAACTAGATAGACTAAGGGAAGCTGCAATAAAGAACGGTGTAGACGCAATATCAGAAGAAGGTGTAAAACTGGGAGACAGATTAAAGGAAATAGTTGAGAGAATAGAACCAAATATTTCACACCTAGGTTTAAAACTAAGAAGTAAACTAAAGCATGGAATACCGGAGGCAAAACAAAATAAGGTATTAATCCAAGACTCATATCCAGAAGCAACAAAGTTAAAGATAGATGGCTACATATGGATGAAAATAAAAACAAACAAAACAAGAAACATAATAAAAATAACGGGAGAAAAAGAAAAAATCCCACCCGGAACCTATCAAGGAATCATAGTGCCAGAATACTCATTAGAATATGAAGGAGACGATGGTATACTCAAAAAAATAACAAAAATCTACATAAAACACTATATTTATACGGGAGAAGGGTATATAGAGATTGATCAAGACGACGATATAGTAGCCAGCCTAAAACCAGCAGAGAGACTAATACAAGTAACGACAAATACAATAAATCAATATATAACCACTCTATAATTCCGGGAATAAAATCCAATACACCTCCAAAGCAATTAAAAACTTTATGAACAACTTCCATAAATAAATATGAATAACCTAACACAAAATATACAGAAAAGCGGCCGTAGTCTAGCCTGGTAGGATGCCGGCCTTCCAAGCCGGAGATCCCGGGTTCAAATCCCGGCGGCCGCATCAATTATTAAAACTAGTTTAAATAATTTGTACGCTCGAGATCTCTCCTCAAAACAGTATTTTATAGATTTAAATTCTTTTCTAAATTCTTTTACCTCCTTTTTTATTTTTCTAGGG
>WAJV01000054.1 GCA_015523725.1 Candidatus Geothermarchaeota archaeon | reverse complement strand
GGAATGAATTGAATTATAGACCAAATTATAATAGTTGGGTCTATTGATGCGGATGGTGGAACCATTATGAGATAAAGTATTGCAGGTATGAAACTACATAGGGCTCCAACTCCCCTATTATAGTTCTCAATTATAGAATATCTTTTATTAACCATTTTCTTAAAATATATAGCCTCCATATGTTTTATATGCTAATGATAAAAAAAGGAAATTAGGCATATCTCTCATCGGAGTATCCTTCTAATTAGCAATATAAATCCGTAAATGCCTCCGATTACAACTATAGTAGCAAGCAACACGATTATCAATGCATATATACTTAGCATAAATTGAATGGAAATATACCATAAGAATGTAGCTGTGAATACTATGGATATGGCTAATAATATTATGAAGTGTATCCAGTTTGGTCTGACATGTTCCCCTGCTGGATGTATCTTTGGTAGTAGGAACCAGCTAAGATACAGTAATACCCAACATGCCAAGACCATAATGAACATACTGGTGACTCCCGTTAGTAGGATAAGTGGCCCAGGTTTCTTTAAGAATAGTTGGGCCAACCCCATTGCATAAAAGATAGTTACAATTGCATAGTAAGTCTTTCTATATGTCCATTCCTTAGTTGCGCTGTATGCCGATACTCCAGTAACCGCCAAACCATATACTAATCCTATAATTATTGCTGCAATACCCATTACAGGCTGTTCAGACAATAACTTGGGGTCGTATGAGAAGGGTAGGATAGCTATGGCCACTGGAATAAATAGGCCTAACCAAGTTTTACCACTATCCTTAACTTCCCCTGTTAGATTTGTATATACGTTACTACTAACTATCCTGGCGAAGAAGTCGCCTGCAGTAATGAATGTATCGAATAGGAAGAAGAATCCAAGTATAAGCATTACAGCCCTACCTACGGCTCCCCAAGCTTGAGCGAGCCACTCACCTTGTATTACAACTAGTTTCCACCCCTTCATCTGTTCCACTGCCACTTGTCCAGCCAAATATTTTGGTCTGAGGATTCCATAGGATAATATAGATGTTAGGAATATCGTGGCCAGATTTAAAATAACTCCGAATAGATTGTCTACCCATAATGCAAGTGACCATTTATGAGTTAATTCTAGATTCTCGGGTGTGGGGTCGAAGGCTACCCCTATACTTGGTATGGCTTCTTCTTCACCAGTTATTGGGCTAGTTACTCTACCTATGTGTTTAGCCATCCCCCAATTAGCGTCTCTTAACCAATAGCTATAAGCCATGTTCCAGAATCCTCCTGCTCCAGTATATGCTATCATAGTTATTAATACACCTACGTCCGCTGGGTCCCAATTAGCTGGTAAACCGAATTGGGGTTGGAATAGGGCGGCGAAATACTCTCCAACTACATTTACTGCAGCCGGCGTCACTACGATTGCTAATAGCATTCCGAAAAATGATGCTAACGCAGCTATCGACTCAACGACCTCCACTACCCTATAAGCTACGGGTCCCAATAAGATGAGTACGTATAAAATTATTATTAGAACAGTACTCCAGAATTTTCCTTGGGAGGCAGCGTCCCAGCCACTTGGGAAGTTGGTCACTGCGGCTAAGGCGCTTGCGGCGCCCCCTAGGTATCCACCGACCCATGAATAGAATACTATGGCCATGACGAACATGAACCATCCTAATAGGTGGTGGACTCTATGCCATCCCTCGAATATACTTTCACCCGTTAATAAGGTATATCTACCTAGTTCTTGGTTGTACCAATATTGAAGGAATGCAAATACGATTAACCAGCCGACGAAGAATAAGCCGTATTTTGTAACCATATATGGCCACCATATTAGTTCACCGCTACCCTGGGATAGTCCAGCCCAGACGAGTCCTGGTCCAAATAGCGCCCATATAGATATTAGCTTCGGCATATCGGCCTTGCCAAAGGGTTTATCGAGTCTGCCGGTGATTAATTTAGAGGCGTTGTCCTTAGCCATAGTTACACCCAAGACAAATTAACAAATATATATAATAATATGTCATATAAATAAAAAATTTGTTAGATAATTATAATACATTCCTTTTGATTTTTTGTACATTGTAGATTACTATAAACATCATATATTTATTTGATCCGATAGACAGCTCCTTTCGATGCAGACTCAACCATTAAACTGTATCTATGTAGAATACCCCTCTTAACCTTGGGTTCTGGAGGCCTCCACCTATCCCTCCTTAAACTCAATTCCTCTTGATCTACCAACAGGTCTAATCTTCTCTTAGGGATATCTATCATTATTCTATCTCCATCCTCTACTAATGCAATGGGGCCACCCTCCATAGCTTCGGGTGATACATGGCCGATGCAAGGTCCTCTCGTAGCCCCTGAAAACCTTCCGTCTGTAATTAATGCGACTGATTTAGCGAGCCCCATTCCCCATATAACCGATGTAGCTTGGAGCATCTCCCTCATGCCTGGACCGCCTTTGGGTCCTTCATATCTAATAATCATTATTTGTCCTTCTTGAATCTCGTTATTTAGCAGTGCCTGGACAGCCTCCTCCTCACTATTAAATACTTTTGCCTCTCCCTCAAATACCATCATCTCTTTATCCACTGCGGCTGTTTTTACCACCCCTCCTTCTGGAGCCAATGTTCCTCTTAATATAGCTATTCCTCCCTCACTATGGATTGGATTATTTAATGGCCTAATAACCTCTTCATCATATATTCTACTATTTTTAATTATCTCACCTATCCTTTTCATGGAAACTGTATATGCATCTAGATGAATATGATCTATTAATCTTTTAAGGACGGCTGGTATTCCCCCTGCCTGATGGAGATCGTAGACTGTGTATGGTCCTGCTGGAGCCATGTTAGCAATGTGTGGAGTCTTCCTACTAACTTCATCGAACTTTTCCAATGGTAGCTCTATATCGAGTTCATTGGCTAATGCTTGTAGATGTAGTATCGTGTTTGTAGATCCTCCTAATGCCATATCAACAATAATGGCATTCTCTAGCGCCTCTTTTGTTAATATCTTATGGGGTCTAACATCTTTCTTTACCAGTTCCACAATAAGTCTACCCGAC
This sequence comes from Candidatus Geothermarchaeota archaeon, assembly GCA_015523725.1. Classification (GTDB taxonomy): domain Archaea; phylum Thermoproteota; class Nitrososphaeria; order Geothermarchaeales; family JDFR-13; genus WAMZ01. The sequence continues at coordinate 24,105 of WAJV01000054.1, read as the reverse complement.
TCCTTCGCTAACTTTAATTTCTCTGAGGATACTGCTGGTGATGTACCCATATATGGTAGAGTCATTCCCATGGCTTCCGTAAGGGCCTGCATTGTATTTGCAGTGAATAGGCCGCAGCATGAGCCTGGGCCAACTGCATTTAATCTCTCCAAGTATTCCGCCTCCTCCTCACTTATCACTCCCTTCTTAACCAATCCCGCTAACTCAAATATATTAGCTAATGTGACATACCTGTTTTTAAAGAATCCCCATGCCGCTTTAACCGGCATCATAGCGCCTCCTAATACAAATATCGTCGGAATATCTAGTCTAGCCGCTGCCATTAGCATTCCAGGCACTATTTTGTCACAGGATGCTATGCACACGAGTCCATCAAAGCGGTGGGCTTCAACCATTAATTCTATGGAGTCCGCAATTATTTCTCTGCTAGGTAGAGGCATCCTCATCCCTTCATGTCCCATAGCCAATCCATCACAGATTGCGATTGTATTAAATTGAAATGGTATGCCTCCGCCTTCTCTTATACCCTCAACAACGGCTTCACCTAGTTTATCGAGGTGCATATGCCCGGGAACCACTTGATTCCAGGAATTTGCAATGCCTATGAAGGGTTTATCGAAGTCTCCCTCTGTTAATCCCAACCTTCTCAGTAGTGTTCTATGTGGCGCTCTCTCCCAACCCCTTACGAGTTCATCACTTCTCTTCATAAGTTTTACCTCATTAATTTAAATTAAAAATAATATCAACGTTCCTGAATTCAAATATGCAAATATTTACATCGATTTAGATAGAAAATATTGAGTAAATTCAATATTATATATTATACTTAAGTAAAGAATCTATTTAGGTGTAGGATTTGGAGGATCATGTGAAGAATCTATCTAAATTGATTGGCCACGATAAAGTGTATGTTGATCCCGCCACGATTAAGCTGTATTCCAAGAATGCTGTATATTATGAGGGTAATGCATTAGCAATAGTTTTCCCAGAATCTACTGAAGATGTTTCAAAAATAGTGAGGTATGCTTATGAGAATGATTTAAAGATATATCCACAAGGTTCTGCTAGTGAAATAGTAGGCTCATCAACGCCAAAGGATGATGGCATAGTGATGAGTTTCGTTAGAATGAGGAAGATTAAAGATGTAAGTTATATAGATTCATATGTGGTTTGTGAGCCTGGAGTGAGGTTAGTTGAGTTAAATAATTATTTGAAAGGTAGTGGCTATATGTTCCCTATTGACCCCGCCTCAATTAAGAGCGCTACAGTTGGAGGTGCTATAAATAGCGGTTCTGGGGGGATGATGGGAGCTAAATATGGTACGATGAAGGATTGGGTTCTTGGTCTTGAGGTAGTCTTGCCGAATGAGGAAGGATCTGTTCTCAGGCTGGGAGGCAAGACGACTAAAAATAGAGAGGGATATGACCTAATTAGGCTAATCGTGGGTAGTGAAGGTACTTTAGCTTTGGTGACTGAGGCTATATTGAGGATTACACTGGCCCCCGAGGAAGTGGTGACAGTCGCTGGATTTTTTAATGATTTGGAAGACTTGATGAGATGTGTTATAAATATTAAGGAGAGTAAACTCGACATCCTGATTATGGAGTTCGTTGATGACGTGACTACTAAAATCACTATTGATACGATCAAGCCTAGAGTAAGTGGGAGCGGCCATTTATTGATAACTAGTGTGTCGACTGTGAAGGAGGCCGCCCAAAGAGTTTTAGATAAACTAATTGATATTTATAATCGTAATAATTCATCGAATATTGTTTCCGCTAGGAGTATGGAGGAGGCGGAGGCACTCGGTATTTTTGATATAAGGAGGAATCTTTATCCTGCAACGATTAAGATCGCTTCTTCAAGTTTAGAGGTTGATGAAGAGAAGCCGTATATATTTGTCGAAGATATATCTGTACCACCATCACGCCTCGTTGAAGCTGTTAAAAGGTTGAGAAACATATCTGAGAAATATGGTTTTCCTATGACCTTGGGCGGTCATGTAGGTGATGGCAATTTACATCCAGTTGTTTGGATTCGTGAAGGTGACAGGGAGAAGATGGATCAATTCAATAACTTTGTTATGGATATTATGAAGATGGCTGTTGAACTCGATGGAGTTATAAGCTCTGAGCATGGTATTGGAATGGTGAAGAAGGACGGTCTCATAATGTCATATCGTAGGAGGAATAGTTTATATGCCCTTAAGTTGATGAGGGAGATTAAGAGGATATTTGATCCAAAGTCGATATTGAATCCAGATAAGATGTTGCCGAGTGATGTATATTGAGTGGTTTGGCTGAACTCCGTAGAGAAATTTTGAGGGATGTGTTAAAGTGTTCCTATTGCGCTATGTGTGAATGGGTTTGTCCTACACTGGATGTCGAGTCTAATAATAGGTTGTATGGGCCTAGGGGTAGGGTAAATTTAATAGCATCATACTTCCGTGAAGGTGTTGATATCGGGATTCTAAAGGAATCAATATATACATGTCTGGTATGCATGGCATGCACTAGGCAGTGTCCGGCTGGGATCGATATAGCTGAGGATATCAGGAAATTTAGGTTGTTCTTGGATGGAGGTAATGGAGTTGGTTAATCGATATATAAACAATTCTAACTTGATTATAGAAATTATTAGACGGAATATTATGAAGAGAGGATATCCAATATATATTCCTAATAAGGCGCTATATGGATGGATAGATGAAGATTTCCCTCGGGATGGGGAATACTTTTTTTATACTGGGTTAATGTATCAAATGGCACCATATATAGAACGTATAGTAAATATGTTGCAGAAATTGAGGTCTGGGGTTCTCTTTAAAGTAATAAATATATTAAATAGGGTTGTCGATGTTTCTAGATTTTCATCTAAACCGTCACATGAAGAAGTTATGAAAATGCATAAAATAATTAGGAATATCTATTCTTTAGTTTATAGATCCGGCTTATCGGTATGGTATGATCCATCCATCGATAAATATGCTGGTGTACTGCTGTATGAGTTTGGTTTGATGGATGATCTCAAGATATATGCCGAGAGAATCAGTGATGCATTGAGTAGTATGGGTGTTAATAAAATAGTTACGATCGATCCCCATACGACTTACATGTTTAAGAAAGTGTTTCCGTCTCTGTTAGAAAACTATTCCATCGAAGCATATTCGTATTTAGAACTTATAGATGAAGATATCTTTGTGGGGTCATCAGCTGAACAAAATAAATTCGTTATACATGATCCATGTTACTATGCTAGAGGGGTGGGTGTTTTTAGTGAGCCTAGGAAGTTGCTGGATAGAATTGGGGTTGAATATATAGAGCCTAAATTTAATAGGGTAGATACTTATTGTTGTGGAGGCCCTGTAGAGTCTCTATCACCCCTATTCTCAGCGAAGATCGGTGTTAAAAGATTGGGTATGTTAGTAGATACTGGTGCTGATGAAGTAATTACTATGTGCCCAATTTGTATGGCTAACTTTAGAAGGGTATCTAAAGAAGTAAATATTATTGATTTATCAGAGTTAATTTCAAAATATATTAAGTAGATTGGTGGAAAATAGAGGCCTCAATAATATGTGAATGAATTTTTTTAGTTATTGTGGGTGGATGATCTAGTATGAGGTTATTTACAGCTGGACCGGTTGCGTGTTTCCCTTGGGTTCTTAATGAGATGGGTAGACAAATGTTTAGCCATAGGAGCCCAGAGTATCAAGAGATTCATATGGAGACAGTAAATTTGCTTAAATGGTTTCTTAATACAAATGAGTATGTGATATTAACGCCTTCTAGTGGAACTGGCTTAATGGAGGCTTCTATAAGGAATGGCGTGGGGAGAGGCGCCAGTGTATTAGTAACTATAGTAGGGGCGTTTGGGAAGAGATATGGTGAGGTTGTGGAGAATAACGGTAGAAAAGCCTTGAAACTAGTGTTTAAACTGGGTGACCCCGTTGATCCCGATTTATTGGATAAGTTTATCGGAGAACATCCGGAGATAGAAGCCGTCACTGTTACTCATAATGAAACATCTACTGGTGTAATTAATGATCTATACTCTATAAGCAGGGTCGTCGGGAAATATGGAATAATGTTATTCGTTGACGCAGTATCTTCAATGGGAGCTGCTGAAATTGATCTTAGTAGATTAAGGATTGATTTCATATTTAGCAGTAGTCAGAAGGCATTTGGAGTACCCCCAGGTTTGGCGTTCGCCGCGTTTAGTAAGCGTTTCTTAGAGCGTTCACAAGAGGTTCGTGAGAGGGGATGGTATTTCGATATTCCGCTTTATGTGGAATACTTAGAGAAGAAAAGTAGTACCCCAAGCACCCCTCCTATACCCCAAGTCCTTGGCTTAAGAGCGACTTTAAAAAAGATACGTGAGGTTGGTAAAGATAATTGGTTTAAAATGTATAGGACTAGGGCTGAGAAAATAAGAAGGATTGTTCGGGATTTGGGTTTGAGATTAGTGGCTAGGGAGGGATTTGAGAGCCCAACTATTACAGCCGTGTATACTCCTGAGGGTATACGTGGAGATGATATTTATTATGGATTGAGGGAGAGGGGGATTGAAGTAGCAAAGGGTTATGGGCCATTGAAAGATAATACCTTTAGGATAGGTCATATGGGATATATTACTGATGAGGATATAGATGCACTAGAGAGGGAATTAGGGAATCTTCTCGAGAGGCTTAGGTGAAGAAATATATATTTGAGTACCTGTATGCATATCGATTGAATTATATTTTTGTTTATATAACAGTGTTGTATTTATAATTACCATGAAAAAGTTAGAGCTTCCTAAACTACCTTATTCATATGATGCTCTTGAACCAGTTATTTCCGAGGAGATCATGAGGCTACATCACGACAAGCATCATCAGGGATATGTTAATAAGGCTAATGCAGCTTTAGAGAAGTTGGAGAAGTTTCGTAGAGAAGGGTTGGATATCGATGTCAGGGCTACATTGAGAGACCTAAGTTTCAATTTGAATGGCCATATTCTACACAGTATTTTCTGGCCTAATATGGAGCCACCTACTGAAGATAATACTCCTGGTGGAGTAGTAGCCGATAAGATAGATGAGTTTTTCGGTGGTTTTGAATCATTTAAGAAGGAGTTTTCTATGGCTAGTAAGTCTGTGGAGGGTGTTGGTTGGGGTTTACTAGTATGGGATTCAAGTAATGAGCAGTTATTGGTAGTTCAAGTTGAGAAACATAATTTGGCTCATATATCTAACTCCAGTGTATTATTGGCTCTGGATGTCTGGGAACATGCATACTATCTACAGTATAAGAATGAGCGCGGTAAATACGTTGATAATTGGTGGAAGGTTGTTAACTGGGATGACGTCGATAAGAGGTTATCCAAGTTACTTTAGTTATTAAATCTTCACTATTTTTTATATTTATTTACATCTGAATGGATTGCATTATTCTTGATATATAACTCTAGTATAGTAGATACTCGAGGGAATATTTGCTAATATCTTTTTTAATTTCTATTTATTTCATTATTGCGTGGATTGATATGATTAGAGATATTATATACTCTATTCCACAGGATTTGCTATATCTTAAGTCTTTTGTTGAATATTTAATTAGGTATTCTAGAGTTAGGTTTATGAGTAGATCGGTAGATAGGAATATGGTGGTTAATTGGCTGTTGTCAAGAAGGGTGTTTTTTATAGTTGGTTTGGGAAGGTCTGGAACCAATTGGTTGGCGAATCTTCTCCATTTAGATGATAGAGCTGATGTTTATCATGAGCCATTCGATGAAACTGTTCCTTGTCAATACTCCTATTGGGATAGAAATTTTTCCTATCGGTATTTTAAAGACTTTAGGATATTTGATATATATTTTAGGGCTAGGCATGATCGCGATATATATGGTGAGGTTAATAGTCATTTGAGGCGGTTTGTAGAACCTATTATGAGCATCTTACCAAATGCGAGGTTGATTTACTTGGTTAGGGATGGTAGGGATGTTGTTAGAAGTATGTATAATAGGTTTACTATGATGCCTAATGCATATGACACTAGATTGATTAGACCTAAGCCAGGCGATCCATTATACCTTGTATGGGATAATTTATCTAGATTCACTAAGTTGTGTTGGTATTGGGCCAGGGAGAATGAATATCTATTGAGGATTGTTGGGAATCCAGTTAGATTTGAAGATTTGATCAATGATTATGAATACTTTTATAAAAATGTGTTGAGGCCAACTGGTTTAGAGATTCCTTATGAAGTGTGGAATAAATATAGGTCTATTAAGCTAAATATATCGAGGCGAAATCTCCTCCCAAGGTGGAGTGAGTGGTCTCCATCTATGAAAAAGGTGTTTGAGGATCTGTGTGGAGACTTAATGTTGGAATTAGGATATGAATTTAAATAGTTGTAACCAATATTGTGATATAAATCTTTAATAGATACCTTGTTTATTAAATATAGTAATATTCGGTGGCATCATTTGGTGAATTTATATGGATAAGAATTCATTTTTCACAACCTTGAAGAAGTTCTCTGAGGCGTTTGGAGTCGCTGGGTACGAAGATGATATTAGGAGTATTGTAATAGATTATCTTAAGGATTACGCAGATGAAGTTAGGGTTGATTCCTTGGGGAGTGTAATATTTAGGAAGATCGGTTCAGATAAGGGGCATCGTTTAATGATCGCTGCGCACATGGATGAGATTGGTTTAATGGTTTCACATATATCTAAAAATGGTTTCATATATTTTAGGCCGGTTGGAGGTTGGAATGCACTAATACTCCCTGGGCAGCGGGTATTGATAAAGTCGAGGGATGGCTCCATCCATAGAGGTGTCGTTGGGCATACTCCACCTCATATTCTTAAGGCTGAGGAGGCAAAGAAAGTACCTGATATAGATAAATTATATATCGATATCGGAGCTAAGTCTGATGAAGAGGTTAGTAAATTGGGTATAGAGATAGGGTCTCCAATTGTTATAGAGAGGAGTGTTGAAAGACTTGCATTGAATGATGTTGTTACAGGGAAGGCTTTCGACGACAGGGTTGGACTGAGTGTATTGGCCCATGTCTTGATGGAGGTCGATAATCCTCCAGTTGATTTCTATGCTGTAGCTACTGTACAAGAGGAGGTTGGATTAAAGGGTGCTAGGACATCGGCATTCTCCATCTCTCCTCATGTTGCCCTGGCACTGGATGTAACTATTGCGGCTGATCTTCCAGGTGTTAGTGAGCAGGATCAGATGTCTAAGGTTGGAAAGGGTCCTTCAATAACAGTTATGGATGGTAGATCTGGATCTGGAATAATAGCTAATCCGCACATTAAGCGTAAATTAGTTGATATTGCTGAGCGCCACGGTATTCCATATCAATTGGAGGTTTTATCGGGTGGTACTACAGATGCCAGTATCATTGCTCTGAATAAGGAGGGTGTTCCAGCTGGTGTTGTGTCAATACCAACTAGGTATATTCATTCTCCAGTTGAATTACTTAGTTTGGATGACTGTATCAATACGGTTAAGTTGGTTACGCATTTTGTTAATGAGGCCGATCCTAAGTGGATCGATGATATTAGGTCTAAGGTAATAAAGCACTTATAATTCCTGATAATACTTTACTAGACTTCAATGTGGAAATATGTTTTCATGAATACCCCTATTAAAAATGATATGAATGCTATCGACATGCTTAGAATCGCCATGTCCCTGAACTCCCGTTTAAACGAGTAGTCTTTAGCGACTGACATATAATAAGTAAATATGCCGATTATCAAAATAGCGTTTATCAGCGTCCATAGTAAAGCAATCATTTGGTGACTTAGTATAAAATACGGGAATACTAGAAGCAATACAGATATCACATATGCCAGCCCAGTATATACGCCTGCCCGGGCGGGGTTAACAATTCTCTCTGCTCGCTGTGATAAATATTCTGATGCCCCCATAGAGAGAGCAGCGGCTAAACCTGTGATTAGTGCAGCTACACCTACCAATAGGGTGTTCTGTAAAGCGAAGGTTAGCCCCGCAAGTGCTCCACTTAATTCGACTATGGCGTCGTTGACTCCTAAGACGATGGAACCTATGTATTTTAAACGTTCTTCATCTATTAATTTTAGCAAGCCTTCCTCATGCCTTATTTCGTCATCTAATAATTCTTGGGCTTCTGGAACATACTTCAATACTTCTTTATATTTGACTTGAACCTTCTCTTCCCCCCTCTCCATTAATTTTAATGCGAATGTATATCCGAATATCTTTGCTAAGAATGTATAAAAGTATATCATTGATTTTTTTGGCTTTATGTCTTCTTTTGTGAATTCCCTCCATTTATTATAGTGATGTAATTCATCATCACCTATTTTATCCAATAGTTTTGAGTCCTCTCCTTTGGCCATTTTAGCTATCTTCTTATATATATAATGCTCTGTTATCTCGAGTTGTTGGAACTTCTTAATATTTTCTTTTATCTCAGTCGGCAGGCTGCTCATCTTAAATGCCTCTTCATAATAACTATCCATTTAATATTTATAATTATTTATTCTGATCTGCTCTTTTAATGAATGATTGTGATAGACTCCTTTATTCAAAAATTTTATTAAATAGTTTATCTTCATTAATTATTTACTGATATTTTTATATTATTATATGAGGTGTGTATGTTGAGTAGAGATCAGTTGATCGGCGGCGGTTTACTAATAGTCAGTGTACTAGTGATTATTGTATATGGATACATTGTTTTCTTCACACAGTGGTCATTTCTGCTGCTTCAATTAACTGGTTTTGTGGCAATTGCTGGAGTATTTGGGATATTAGCATGGATCGGATATACCCTGGCAACCACTCCGCCACCCAAGCCTATCGAGGAGATTGAGAAAGAGTTGGAGGAAGAGTTGAAGAAGCTTGAGGAAGAGACTAAATCTGAGGAGGAGAAGGCTGGGGGGGAGGAAGAGAAGAAAGAGTGATTATTAAGGATAGCTGTTAATCCACCCTCCATTTTTTCTATAAAAACTTCTATGGAGCCTCAAAATTTTGTTATTATATTCCTACCCTAGGGTTACATCATTATTTAATAATATATCGTTATCTGTTATTGATTGGTGGGTGATGAAGTCGGGTGGTAATGCAGTTGCCTATTTAAGGGTGTCCACTGCTGAGCAGACGATTGAGAATCAACGTATCGCTATTAGGAGGTTTGCATCTAGTAAGGGTTATATAGTTTTAAGGGAGTATATTGATGAAGCCATATCGGGGAGTATACCTCCATTTGAGAGGCCTGGTTTCTCATCTATGATTAGGGACTTGGAGAGTGGAAAGATTTATCCCGATGTTGTTTTGGTATATGAAGTGAGTAGGATTGGGAGGACTCTTCGTGAGAGTCTAGATGCTATTTGGAGAGTCGAGAAGTTTGCTCCTATTATACCTGTTAGTAGTAAGGAGGCTTGGCTCCAGACGATTGACCGTAGCATTAGGGATTTAGTATTGAGTGTGTTAGCATGGGCTGCCGAGAGGGAGAGGCAATTACTTATAGAGAGGACGAAGGAGGGAATGATGAGGGCCAAATTGATGGGTAAGCATATTGGTAGGCCGAGGAAGAATATTCGCAGGAGGGATGTAGAGCGTTTTCTTAGGCAAGGTGTTCCAAAAGCTAGTATAGCTAGGATATTGGGTGTATCGAGGACCACTCTTTATGAGAGGCTAAAGGAATGGGGTTTGATCGAGGGAACTAGTTAACCCCGGCTTCGTCACCCACCGCAAAGCCATATAAATATGTATACTATTTTAGATATTGCATATGAGGAGGGAGGCTTATTCACCTGCTCACGTGACGGGATTCTTCAGCATATATGAAGCTAATGATCCATTTAGAACGGGTTCAATAGGAGCTGGTATTTGTATATCTAAAGGGGTGTATACAAGCGTCGATATTAGGCCATCGTCTAGGAATAGGATTTTTATATATATTAATGATGAGCTTGACCCAGCACCTACCTCTGCGACTGTTGTGAGGTACTATTTGAAGAGTATTCGGGAAAAGTATTTGGTTAAGGTTTGGCATCATATCGATGTCCCTATTGGAGCTGGATTCGGAACTAGTGGTGGAGGAGCATTAAGCTTATCATATGCATTAAACGACTTACTAGGAGAAATTTATTCTAGGATGGAGGCGGGTCAGATAGCCCACTACGCTGAGGTTGTTAATAGAACTGGACTAGGCACCGTTATAGCCGAGTTCCACGGTGGTTTGGAGGTTAGGGTTGAGCCTGGAGCTCCAGGAATTGGGAGGGTGATTAAATACCCTGTTCCTAAAGATAAGGTATTCGTCGCGATTAATTTTGGTAAAATTTTTACAAAGACGATTCTCTCAAATAAGGTTATTAAGAAGAGGATAATGGATAGGGGGAGTAAATTCGTCCTACTATTTCAAAGGGAGCCATCTATAGAAAATTTATTGATTTTATCAAGGAGATTTGCGTATGAGACTGGGTTGATGAATGATATTGTTGCGGATGCATCGGAATTCTTAATTAGACATGGTTATGAACCGGCTATGGCGATGCTTGGTAAAACCGTTTTCACGATAGTCGATATTGGTGAAATCAATGAGGTTGTAAAATTATTGAGGAGTGAATATGGTGATACGCCTCGCTTGATTGTATCTAGGATCGAGGAGCGTGGTGCTAGAATATTGTCCTAGTCACTTAATGACTTGTTGGCAACAATTTCAAGGAGTCTCCTCACTATATTCTTTTTACTCTGTAGAGGGATATGTATTATATTTCTATCTCTATCAATTATATATACCTCATTCTTATCGGATCTGAATCCCCTCTCCCTCCCAGATACATCGTTGGCTACCACTAGATCTGCATCTGACTCCAACAGCTTTTTATAAGCTCTATTTATTAGCTCATCTTCACTAACATTATATTCTGCCTTAAATATCACTAGGTAAGATTTTGGGGATACTTTCTTTACCATGTCAGATATTTTTTTAGTCTCTACGAGCTCCAAATTGAGTCTCTTCACCTCGCTAGTATATATTTTATGATTTATGGTTTTTACTGGCTTATAATCGGCTGGCGCAGCTGATATAAATACATAATCATATCTATTTCTCCTTAATTCATTCTCAGTCTCCCTATACATGTCCTCTGTGGTATATACATTAGTATATGGTATGTAGGGAGGTATCTCAACGGTTCCCGGTCCATATATTAATTTTGATTCTCCCCCCATCCATCGAAATATCCTAGCTATCTCCAGACCCGTCTTTCCCGAGCTTAGGTTCGTTATTACCCTAACAGGGTCGATATATTCGACCGTAGGTCCCCCCAAAACCAACGCCTTCTTACCTCTAAATCTCCCTCTTTCAGCGGCTATCTTTGTTATCACATGGTCGGCGACCTCATGGATATCTCTAATCTTTGCTTTACCCTCCATCATTAGGGGCTCAAAGACCTCTATTCCTATGCTACGCAGAGCCTCAATATTCCTTTGAGTAATTACATTTCTATATAGTGGTAGGTGCATAGCTGGAACTATTATAATAGGTATACCAGTCCCAATGGCGGTTAAAACGAGTGCTGTAACCGTCGTATCTGCAATACCATTACTTATTTTCGATATTGTGTTCGCAGTGGCTGGATAAATTAGAATTAAATCGACCCTATCCTCCGATTTTCCTCCATACATAACATGCTCTATCTCCCCAGTTAACTCGGTGACTGGCTTATTACCAGTCGCCCAATGAATTAATTTTGGTGATATTAGATCTGTTGCTGATTCAGTCATGAATGGTATTATCTCTGCTCCATACCTCATTAATAGCCTAGCTAATTCAATCGATTTAAATGCAGCGACGCTTCCAGTTATTCCTAACGCTATCTTAATATCCTTTAGGTAATCACCATAACTCCCAATAATGTCTTTGGATGGATGCATCTCAACCACAAAAATATATCCCTAAATATATTATTTTATGTTTAATTTGGAGGTCACATAATCTAAATTATCTCTCCTCGGCCAGTCTCACTAACCTACTGGATATGTGCTTCAATACTAAGGCTAAATTTCTCTTATTATCATAATTATCTACTATTTCCTGTAATATATTCCTATCTGTTTTCCTTAGTTTCTTGGCTATCCCGACCATATTTGGGATAGCTCTGACTATATTATCAACTATAGTTATGTCTGCGACCTGGGATGTCCTAGATAGTGGATTAAGATCGATTGCTATAATATATTTGCCCATTCTCTTCAGTGCCTCGGCTCTATCCCCATCCTCGAGTGGTATGAGGACCGTGTCCGCTATATATATTCCTTTAGCGCTCACCCTTCTTCTTTCACTCCCCAGTTCCTCAATTATCTTATTGGCATCTTCTCCAACTCCTAGAACTTCTTCCGCTCCATATTCAACCAAAATATTTTTTATCTTTTTTTCTCTCTCAATTGTTCTATAAAATAGATTCACCTCTAGTTTCGCTCCCACCAATTTGGATAACTCGATTATTGATTTGGCCACCAAGGCTGCTGTATTTCCGTTTATAGATATGACTGGGTGAGTGGATAGCAGTAGTTTAGCGACAGCCGCTTCCTCAGCCCTATACGCAGGCTCTATCGTCTCCTCACCTATTAGATAATCGAAGCATTCCCCTCTACCGTGGGCTATTAGCCCTTGTAAAACAACGTAACCTTCCTCCACACCCTCAACAATCTTCTCCCTAATGACAAGTGACTTGTACCTTGGGTGGTCTCTGGGTATCTCAATCTTCATATTCATCACCTTAGTATGCTACATAATAAATATACCTAGCTTAATTAACTGTATTAATATGTATTGAAGCCTTATATTGGTGGGGAACTTTCCCTAGTCTTTCCCTAATATTCCCGGGTGACCCCTAATATAGGAAAATTACTACATGCTTAATTGGTGAATTGAGATGTCTGTAGATAAATTTGCTGTATCTGGGTTGTTATTAATAATTTTGATAGGTGTCTTAGTGCCCTACGCCACATCGGCTCCAGTATATGCAGGGAACAATGATGTTATGAAGAAACTTGTGGCTGAGAAGGTTGTCAATATGGTGAGGAACAGGATTACTGGATTACTTAACTTAGCCGATAGTCATGGTATTACAATTCCAGACAATTTAACAGATAATGTTGATCAAGCATTAGCCCTCCTTGATGAGGCATCAAGTAAAGTTGATACTCAGCCTAAGGAGGCTATTAGATTAAGCATTAAGGCTTCATTGGTCTTCGCACCAGTGGCAAGGTACATCATTAAGAATCTACCAGAAGGCGCCATATCAGAGGTTATGGATAAGAGGCTTGAGAAGGCTATTGAGGTTAAATTGGCATTAGTCAATAGACTCAATGAGACGCTTAATTGGCTAAGGGATAAAGGAATTCCATTCAATGAGGAGGCATCGAATTTGGTGAATGATGCATATAACCTACTTATGCAGGCGAAGGACCTCCTAGAATCCGGTAACTATAATACTTCCGATGTGGCCCATTTAATCGGGGAGGCTTCTATGAAGCTAGGACTAGCAACAAAAACCCTGTATGGTAGTCTGCATAGAGACTGGGTAAAGGTCAATATAATTGCCCACGCTGGATTCCAGATGCACACCAACTTAAAGTCTCTCGTAAGGATATTAAATAGTACTATAGATTCATTGGAGAGTGGCTCTGCAAATATAACTGAGACATCAGAGAAGTTGAGGGATATCGCCAATGCATTATCTAGAGTGGCAGATATAATAGATTCTCACATGGGTGGAGTGCCGCCTGACTCTAACTTGTCCAAGGCAATGCAGATAATTAGAGATGCCTTGTACGATGTATCAAGCCTGCTTAATCAGGCTGCGGATTCCTTGGATAATGGTGATGTTAATGGGGCAATAGCTATACTGGAGACAGCCATAAATGAGTTGGTCTCGGCTGCAGAAGAGGCTGGACAATATTTGCCGAGCATTAGATCAAAGATTATTAAGTTGAGGGAGATATTGCCTCAAATGATGGATAAACTAAGGTCTAAGCTTGAGATATTTATAGCGAATAAGATGGGTAACTTGGTATACTTTGTTGGTTTAATGGATGCATCTCTACACGCCGCGTATAGGAGATATCAACAGGGACACTTATCCAAGGATTCATTGTTACATATTCTAGACAGGGCTGAGAACATACTGACGACTATGCTGAACCGTCTAAATAATATGAAGCATCCACCTCAGTTCATTATACAGAAGATAAATAATATCCTAGACTGGATCCATAGTGTAGAGTCTGAACTCCAGTCCTAACAACCTTTTTATTCAACTCTATAACCTTTTTTATATGAATAGTTTAAATGGAGGCCCAAGACTATTAATTCCTAGAAAGGATTTTGATAAATTTATTAGATTAGTGTCTTCCAGTAATATCGAGGTTGGCGGAGTATTAATAGGGCGTATTGAAGAGAATTTATATATATGTGATAGAATAGTTGTTGGAGAAAATATTTTGAATAGCCCTATAGAATTTAGATTAAGTGATGAGTTCCTAGCAAATATAATCCTGAGTCTACGTGATAATGAGGACATAATAGGTATTATACATTCACATCCCGCCCCACCAGTTCCTAGTTTGATAGATAGAAAATATATGCGTCTATGGCCTATCATATGGGTTATAATCGATTCTAATACATTGAAATATAAGGGTTGGTTTGGGGATCTCGAGGTAGACATAGACTTTTATTAATTTTCGTACTAAATTTGGTAGATGGGTGGTTGGGATTGACCGTATATCATGAGGAGATTATTGTTGAGTTGGGTCCCGATTGTGATATGAGTGATATTACGAATATGGTTAGGGAGGTACTGCGTAGATCTGGGGTTAGGGATGGTTTGGTTAATATATTTTCAATCGGGAGCACTGCTGGTGTGACCACGATTGAGTATGAACCAGGGTTGAAGAAGGATTTCGAGGCTACTATGGATAGGATTGCCCCGAAGAATATTGAGTATATGCATAATATGCGGTGGGGTGATTTTAATGGTTTTAGCCATATTAGGGCTTCATTGATTAAACCTAGTCTCACTATACCCGTTATGGATGGTGAATTGGTTTTGGGTACTTGGCAGCAGATAGTTATTGTGAATTTTGATAATAGGCGGAGGCGTAGGAGAATTCTTGTTACGTGTATGGGTGATTAGTAGCTTACTTCTTTGAATAACTCCTTCTTCAACTCCCTTATTATCTTGTGAAGTGGTATATTCATGGGGCAATATTGTGTGCAGCGCATGCAGTTTAGACATAGGAGGGCAAGCTTCGATGCTTTTTCTATTCCCTCGGTTATCGCTGTCCAGCCTATACCCATCGGCCCTCCATAAACAGATCCACCCCAATAGTTTCCAGTTAGGCTCCATACTGGACACACTCCTTGGCATCTCCCGCACTTAATACATAGCATCTGCTCCCATAGGTAGTCGTGGCTAATATATTGTCTTCGACCGCCGTCATAGAGAATCACAGTAACTTTGGAGGGTCCATGGACTCCATATATCCTTGTCTGTTCAATGTCCGCTGTACTGCTTGGGCCTGCTATTATGGATAAGTAAGTTGGTGGGTATAGTCCTGCGTTTGCTGCCTGTAGGAGCGCCTGTTTATATGCTAATTCCATATTCGGCATTATTTTCTCAATACTTATTAATGCTATGTGTATTGGTGGTAGATTTGTCGTGTTCCTTATATTGCCCTCATTAGATATTAGAAATATCGCGCCTGAATCGGCTGAGATGGAGTTACCTCCACTTATTCCTACATCAGCATTATAAAAAATATCCCTTAAATACTTTCTAACCTCCATAACCACATCTGCTAGACTTGATGCATGAGATACTTTCACACCTATTTTCTTCAATAGCGCCACCGCTCTTTCCTTGGTCATGTGTACTGCTGGTGCGATGGTGTGCATCGGCTTCTCACCAGATATTTGGATGAGCAGTTCACCTAGGTCTGTCTCTATAACCTTATGTCCCTTATTTTCAAGGAAGTCTCTTAACTTAATCTCTTCAGAGACCATTGACTTAGATTTAACTACCAGCTTGGGCGGTTCTCCCACTAATTCACTTATTAGGTTATTCGCCTCTTCAGCATTCTCTACATAATATGCTTCTCCGTTAATCTTCCTAATACTCTCTAGAGTTTTATCTATATAATAATCGATATTTTTTAATACTTCTTCCTTGGCTTTCCTGACCTCCTCCCTATATTTATCTAGGTATGGATATTGTTCGTGTACTTTAATTGGATTATTCTCTATTTTATATGAAGATGTATCGAGTGCCTTCCTTATATCACTGTCATTTAGTACATTATTTATCTCTCTATATAAATCGGCTAAATCGAGTTTATACATTTGAATCACCCTATTAGTTGTGATATATCTAGTATTGATAATTCTCTATCCTCCTCAGATGCACCAAGCAGGTTTATGTAACATATTGGGCAGAGGGTTAGTATTTTATAAGAATATTTCTTTAGTTGGCTTATGCGTCTCTTAGCTATCTCATGTGATAATTTTGGGTATATTGACTCGATTGGCCCCCCGCAGCAATAGGTAGCCTCCCTGCTTTCTCTAGGCTCCAGCACTATATATCCGAGGTCCCCCAAGATTAGACGAGGTTCTTCTATAATGTTTAAACCCCTAGCATATAAACATGGATCATGTATGACGATCTCTTCATTTGTTTTCTGTTCATTGCCTTGCTTATGTTCACTTATTATGGATAGATAGTTAATAACTTCAATGTTATAGCCGTCTATGAATTGTGGATATACTTCTGCCATTATATAGGTAGTGTGTGGATCGATTGTAATTATATTTTTTACGCCATATTCCATGAGTTTTTCATATACTTTTTCAGCATGCCGCCTGAATAGTTCATCCATGCCTATATCGTATAGTAATACGCCGGAGTACATCTCGTCTTCATATAGATACCCAAATTCCAATCCAGTTTTTAATATGGACGATGCTATGTTCTTAAGCATTCTATTTACATTATCTATGTCTGCTCTATTTACTCTAATTAGTTTTGATGGGTCTAATAGTCTCGATGTTATTCGAAGGACTCCCCCGACTCCCCGACCTATTCTATTTAGCCAAGTGGATGTAGCTTTTATATATGGGATTAATTGGTATAGGAGGCCGGTGTATAGTATCGTATCTCCTCCTTTTTTTATTTTAAGTTCATAAGCCCACCTGGATAATTTGGAATGATCTATCTTGAAGGGCGAACCATATTTTCTAATATTATTGGTTAATAATGAGATTATTTCTTGGAGTGGATAGCTCATTTCCCAAAAACATAGTATGTCAGATGGAGCATAAATCAGTTAGTATTAACTCCTTGGGAAGCCTTCTTAATTAATTTTATGGCTTCACTATAAATATCTTTTCCACCTATCTCCTCTGATGAACTCACTTCCTCCAATCTCTCTATAAATATTTTCTCGGCGAGCAACTTAACCATATACCTTCTCCTTATCATGATTTTTCTATTGAAAAGGCCTGACTCCCTAATGTAACTTAGATGCTCCTCCACCAAATTTGCTAACTCATCTATTCCCTGCCCTAATACTGCACTCGTCTTAACTAGTTTCGGTCTCCATGAAACTTTCTCACCGCCAAGTTCGCCGGTTTCGAGAGCGAAATTTAAGTATGCGAATGTTCTATTCGCCTCTGGTTTATCACTTTTATTCAATACATATATATCACCGATCTCCATTATACCAGCTTTAAGTGCTTGGATCTCATCGCCCATCCCCGGCGCTGTCACTACTAGTATTGTGTGAGCTAGATTCATTATATCTATATCTGTTTGCCCAACTCCTATGCTCTCGACTATAATTTTATCGAATCCAAGTCTATCAAAAACTTCTATCATAGCCACTCCGGAGAATGAGAGTCCCCCCTTTACTCCACGTGTTGGAACACTTCTTATGAAAACTCTCGGATCAGTTGCATGCTCCTGCATTCTAATCCTATCCCCTAATAATGCCCCTCTGGAGAGTGGACTCGTCGGGTCTATGGCTACTACTGCGACTCGCATGCCCATATTTTTATAGTGACTGATTAGTCTTGATATTAATGTGCTCTTCCCCGATCCAGGTATACCTGTCACGCCTATTACATGTCCATGCACATTTTGAACTAGTATTTTAGAAAGTATTTGGCTGGCGGTCTCGGGCGACCTCTCTATATATGTTAGGAGTCTCCCGATTGAGGCTCTATCCCCAGATAATGCATTACTTATTAACTCGTCTAGATTAATATTCCTCAATCCCTATTCCTCTCCAAAGCCGCTTCAATAGTCTCCTTAATAATTTCTTTTAATGGTGTTCCGGGTAGAAATATGTTTCTTATTCCCATCTCCTTTAGTTTAGGTATATCTGGTAAGGGTATAGTGCCTCCCAGAAATACCGGTGTATCACCTAACCCCTTCTTTTTCAATAGATTCATCAACCTCGTCATTAATGGTATATGTGCTCCACTCAATATACTCACACCAATTACATCTACATCTTCCTGTATCGCGGTCTCAACGACTTGTTCGGGGGTTTGTCTAATCCCAGTGTAAATAACTTCAAGACCTGCGTCCTTTAATGCTCTAGCCACTACCTTCGCACCTCTATCATGCCCATCCAAACCCAGTTTAGCTATCAATACCTTTATACGTCTATCTCTAGTCTTTTTAAGTAACTCTAATAGATCGGTGGCTCCACCCATACCCCATACACCTCCTTAAGAGTATTCATAATCTCACCTAGGGTCGCATAACTCTTGACAGCTTCTAATACATATGGCATAATGTTTTCACCCTTCTCAGCCGCTCTCCTAAGGTTATTTAGAGACGTCTCCCACCTTGACTTATCCCTCTCTTCCCTAAGTTTTCTCAGCCTCCTTATCTGCTTCTCCTCTATTTCCTTCTGATTGATATCTAAGAGGGGGACGTTCCTTATCTCCTCATCCTCTTTCTCCACAAAAATGTTTACACCAACTATATATCTCTTGCCTTCATCTACTTCACGTTGGAACCTGAAACTTGCGTCCGTTATTTCTCTCTGTGGGTATCCTCTTTTAACCGCCTCCGTCATTCCACCCATCATCTCTATCCTTTCAATATATTTCCAAGCTTCCTCCTCAATCTTATCAGTCAACCATTCTACATAATAGCTCCCTGCTAAGGGATCTACAGTATCTGCTACACCTGTCTCATATGCTATTATTTGCTGTGTCCTTAGAGCAAGTTTAGCAGCGAACTCTGAAGGCACTCTGAAAGGCTCATCCAATGCATTGGTATGTAGACTCTGGGTTCCACCCAATACCGCTGCCAACGCCTCTATTGTAGTCCTTATAATGTTGTTATATGGTTGTTGTGCAGTCAATGAGACGCCGGCCGTCTGGGTATGGAATCTAAGCCACATACTCCTCGGTTTCTTAGCTTTAAACCAATCCTTCATGATTTTCGCCCACATCCTCCTAGCAGCCCTGAATTTAGCTATCTCCTCGAAGAAGTTTATGTGAGAGTCGAAGAAGAAGCTTAGTCTTGGAGCGAATTCATCGACATCCATACCTCTATTAATAAGGTGCCTTACATACTCTATTCCATTCGCTATCGTGAATGCCAACTCCTGTACCGCTGTGCTTCCCGCTTCACGTATATGGTAGCCACTTATACTTATTGGATTCCATTTAGGTAGATTCCTCACACTCCACTCAACTACATCCATAGCCACCTTTACAGCGGGTTCTGGAGGGAAGACATAGCTTTTCTGAGCTATAAATTCTTTCAATGGATCGTTTTGAGTGGTTCCTCCAATCATTTCGTAAGGCACTCCCTGTTTTTCTGCAGTGGCGACATACATGGCGAGAAGTATTGGGGCGGGAGGATTGATTGTCATATTTGTAGTTATTTTACTCATATCTATTCCATCAAATATAATCTCCATATCTTTGATGGAAGATACGGAGACACCGCAGACGCCCACCTCACCCGATGCCATAGGATCATCGGCATCTATACCTACTAGCGTCGGGAAATCAAATGCTAGGCTTAACCCGGTTTCACCATGTTCTATTAAAAACTTGAGTCTCTTATTAGTGTCCTCGGCTGAGCCATATCCAGAGAACATACGCATAGTCCATATTCGACCCCTATACATAGTGGCATGTATTCCTCGGGTATAGGGATATTCACCAGGTAGCCCCAATTTCTCGAAATAATTAAAGTCCTTGATGTCTAGGGGGGTATAAACTCTATTGATCTCAATATTAGATAAGTTCGTGAATTTATCCCTCCTCTCCGGATACCTTGATATTGATTTTGGGAGTGTCTCCCTCTCCCATCTCTCAATACTCTTCTTCAATTTATCTAATGCCTCTTCATTAAATAATTTCTCCATAGTCATTATCCCTCTGTAATAAAAACAATTATAACTCTATTTATATACATGTCTAGAATTGTTTTAAGGAATGGTAAATATAATTATAAATATGTAATTGGATGAGTTGATAACTAGATTAAAATATCCGCATAATTTATTTAATCGAAATTTAATTAATTCCGATTACTACTCAAGTTTTGTATGAGAAGAGTGTTTAGTGAAGTATTAGGTATACATATTGAAGTACCAGATGATCCAAAGATAATTAGTCTGGCTCCATCTATAACAGATACATTATATAGGATAGGTGCATGGGACAATGTGGTTGGGGTGAGTCTCTTCTGCAATATTCCTAAGGAGGCAAAGGAAAAACCTAGAGTCGGTGCATATCTAAAAGTTAGTTACAAACGAATTGACGAATTGGAGCCTGACTTAATTCTAACGACTACGGGTGTTCAGAGGAAGTTGACATTTGAGTTGAAAGACAATGGATATAATGTATATCCAATTCCATTACCAACCAGTATTTATGGAATAATTGATAACATAGTGTTGACGGGATACGTTGTGGGTAGAGTCGATAAGGCTCTAAAGGTGGCTAAAAATTATCTAAATAAATTATTGAATATAGAAGAACCAATCAACAAGAGCGTGTATTATGAAATATGTTTCGAGGAACCTTATACAATAGGTAGATACAGCTATATTGCAACCTCACTAGACTATATTGGGCTTAAGAACATATTTAATGAGGTTGAATCATCGTATTTTAAACCTAGTTTTAATGATGTTGCGGAGAGAAACCCTGAGATAATTATATATGAAATGAAGCCGGGTCTGAGTAAATCGTATAATGAAGTTATTGAGATGTTTGAGGATAGGGGTTGGGAGAGTGTTAATGCATTAAGGAGTAATAACGTATTCATATTAAAACCAGATACATTGGCTCACTATGGACCTACCCATATAGACAACTTGATTAAGCTATATAGTCAGATTATCGCTAGACAATAACTCTATGGGTGAACTTATAATGGAGGTTAAGAAACTAGATTTAAAAGGATTGAAAAGCCCTATCCCATTATTTAAGGTTAGGGAGGCATTAGACAAGGACCCAGGGGGAACTAAATACATAGTACTCCTAACAGATAGTCATTGTAAAGAAGTTATTCCATATTATATCAATGCATTAGGGCATAGATTAATTGAGGTGCGTGAAGAGGAGGAAGAAGGTGAGAGAATCTATAAAATTGTTTTTATTACGCAGAATAAATAGTTAACGTAATATTAGATTATCTAAGTAATTATTTATGGGGATGATGAATACTTCCGGTTATGAAACGATGAATGAAAGGCATTAGTCTGACCCCCAAATGATGGTCAGATATTTACAAATTCATTTTTGGGGAAACCATAGATTTCTTATATTGAAAAATTATATTAGGGGCTAAATCAGGTTAAATGACACTGTAGATCGCCGAAAAATCTCTATACGAAAAATATCGATACTGAAATGCTTTTTGGTTGGATTGGAAAATTTAAATTTCTGACTGAAAAAAATTTTTTCTGAAAAGGTGAAAAAAATGTCAATTACAGTTAGAGTTGGTAAGAGGGGGACTATTGTCATTCCAAAGAAGGTGAGAGAGAAACTTGGTATTAAAGATGGAGATATACTAACATTACATATGGAGGGCAATAGGATTATCATTGAGACAATGGATTTGTGGAATGAATTAAGGAAGAGAGGTAGATGTCTTAAGATGAGTGCCGAGGAGTTGGAGCGGGAGCTCGATGAGGAGGATGTTGTATGGACGAGGAAATTAGAGAAGTTATAGTCGACACCTATGCAATTATATCTGATTTTAATGGCACTATCCCAAGGCGTGTCTACAGCATAATGGAGGGAATACGTACTGGTATTGTTAAGGGAATAGTGCATAGTGGCATAATATATGAGTTGGTTTTGCTATGGTTGAAAGGTAGACTACCGTTTAAGGATCTCAATGAGGTCTCTCTATTTGTAGAGGGATATTTTCAATATGTCTCGTTAGATATTAAGGATATATTTTTGGCGGGTCAGATAAAAATGAAGGGAGATTCTATGCTTGCCGATGCAAGAGATCCTAGCTTACGCGGTAGAAGGCTCTCATTCTCTGATGCATCCTCGATTGCTTTGGCAATAGATAAAGATAGACCGATTATATCGGGTGATGCCGACCTCACATATGTTGCGAGAAACTTAGGGGTAAATGTTATTTGGTGAACCAGGTTTCTAGATTCTTTTTCAATAGATATTTCACTCTTTATATATACTACCTCTGGACTATTTCTTCTCAAATTCTTTTTGGAGATGAGTATTCGGCTCACCTATAAATATATTTACCCTTTTTGGTTCATATTCCAAAGACCTAATTGACTTAAAATTTTTAATTGATAATTTAGAGATTCTCATGATACATTCACCATAATTATCCTTGAAAGAATCAATAATTTATATTATTGCGGTGAACCGAATACAGGTAAATCAAATATCCTAGAAGTAATAGGCTTAATTTCATATATATATTATGGACCTATATATAATTTCGTAAGAATCGAAAGTATGCCCGACCTTTTATATAATGAAAATACATCAAAAAATATATAGATTACTATAGATAAGAATTATCTACGAATATATCGGGAAGGAGGAAGATTTATCGCTGTTACTAAAAGCAATAATATAGAAGAGAGTGTGTTCTTATATGATTATAAGGCAGAGGGTCGAAGTATAGGGAAAATTCAGTTTGGCCAGATATTTTATGATGTATCGTTTCAAGATATTGAAAAAATTTGGTAAGGATCCTGAGTTGACTTTTTTGAAACCATTTGATAGAAGTAATCTGGTTTCATTGCTTGTCGTCAACGACCATTTAAAGAAGGCTTTTAGAGATGTTCTTGGCATTTATCATTTATGTAGTCAGCAATCTATATGTGTTTGCTGTTAGAAATATCATGTTTATTACCAGCAATACTGGTGCTAAACCAAATAGTGATGATACGACTAGCGCAATGTTATATATTATAGATAGTCCATAAAATAATTTTCCAATTATTCTCTTCCTATTTATATTGCCATAGAATATTAAGTACAAGTAGAATATTAGGAATAAGGTTGAGAATATGTGTGGTGTCCATCGCCAGAGAAAATTCGTCTCCAACCTTAGTCCGTACTTTTTGGAAATTATTCCTACTATGAAGAGTAAATATATCTCTAATGGTGTTGTGAAACCATATCCAGGACCGAGAATAAGCATTGCTTGGGGATAAATATTTTTCAAAGCCTCATCAGGTACTAAAAGTAAAGGGATAAACAAAAGCTTACTCGATACACCAGCATATAATTCGATATCTAATAGGTAAACATAACTCCTGGCTATGGTCCCTATTATTAGTAGATAGAGTATGGGAGACATCCAATAAATATCCATGATAAGCCAGTTACTCGTAAATAAGTAAATCATGAAAATTAGATATGAGAAGAAGATGCATCCGATTAAAATGTTTTTCTTTATGTTGCTACTACCACATGCCTTAATCATATTTTATCACCGGTTTGTTGATTGACATTTTAATATGTTTCTAATTTGGAGTCGGACATAGGAAATTTATCTTAAATTTTTTTCCTTTAGTCT
>WAJV01000053.1 GCA_015523725.1 Candidatus Geothermarchaeota archaeon | reverse complement strand
TAGTATAATGTATATAATGCCGAATCAATCAAGGGGAAATGTTAAATAAAATCTAGCCAATGTTTGTATATGAGTATTATGAGAATTGGCATAATAGGAGCCGGCATAGTCGGACTTTATATTGGGTATGTGGCTCTTTTAAATGGACATAATATAGATATTTTCGAAAAGGAGGGGGGTCTGGGGAGTGGTGCGAGTGGAAATAATGCAGGAGTAATCCATATTCTACAAACTCCATTCACATCCTTAAAGAGTCAACTGGCTATTAGGGGAAATAAGCTTCACAGAATCTACTCAAGAAATATAGGATATCGAATGAGAAGAGTCAATGCATTCTTAGTAAGTAGAAGTAATATACATAAGCTCGTCGATAGATTCCTATTGAGATATATACGTAAATATGGAATCAATGCTACTATGATTGATTCAGATGATTTGAAGAGAAGCTATCCTTTCTTAACCAAGAAAATAAAGTCTGCAATTAAAGTAGAAGGATATTATGTAGTTGACCCGCTGGAAGTCCTAATTAAGCTAAGTAAATCTGTTGAGGATTTAGGAGGAACCATTAAATTTAACCACGAAGTCGAATATATAGAAATATCTGATGGGAAAGCATTTATTGATGGTTTGGAATATGACTATATAGTTCTTGCCGCAGGAGCCGATACATCGAGACTGGCGGTGAAAACGGGTATAAAACCCCCTCTTCAAAAGTATGCAAAAGGAGTTATGATTAAGACTGAATTCCTTGCGGATGCTATTTTCGCCGAACTCAAACTCACGAATAGGAATAAATATAGTAAGGGGGGTGGAATAATTCCCACTCCTTATCAAGATGCCATGATTCTTGGACCTGGATTCAGGTGGGTTGAGGATCCATACGATAATAGAATAGCCGAAGATGAGGTAAATGAAGTTCTGAGTAATTTTATGAGACTGCTTTCCATAGAAGTATATCCTAAAAAAGTCTTTTCTGGTGTAAGGGTCATAAACTATCCACGAGATGACTACATATTTATATTCAATAAACCGACGGTTGCAATATTCGGCATAGATTCACCGGGCTTCACAGCTGCACCAGCTATAGCCGAAGAGATTCTGAAAAGAATATCTATTAAATAATTTTACTTCCCCAGCCTCAGCCTCTTAATAACATACCCATCAATCCATTAGTAGTTGTGTTCAAAGATGCTTGAATATAAGTTAGAACACTGACGAAAACGGCTAATGAAGAGGTAACTAATGGACTCAATGGATCAATGTTTAATAGGTTAACTATTATAGGCATACCAATTATGAGAGTTCCACCATAAAGCCCTGGCGCACCAAGAGATATGAAGGGAAGTATGAAACCTATCATCACGAGTTGTGAATACATGATCGGAGTATGAGTATATAAGGAGGCTAAAGTCAATACAATAATTGCTCCCCCAACACTCCCCGAACGATTCAAGGATGCACCTATGGATAAAGCTAGCCCCCCAAACAATTCTTCTTTAAAAACCTCTTCGTATATCCTAAGATTAATAGGTAGAGCCAAGTATGATCCACCAGCAGGCAAACAATAAATAAATGCCTTAAATACATATTCAGCGACTTTTCTTATCGATATTTTGGTTATTAGCCATACAATGATGGAAGAGAGTGTTAAATATGTAATACCATATACTGCCTCCAAATATATAGAGGAGAAAACTAACTGGAGTGACACAATCTTTATAGAAGTATATAACTGAACAGCTAAACTAAAACTAATCACAGGCATCATAAAGAGAAGATATTTGAAGAAAGTTAGCACTCCCTTATAAACACTGTCAATACGCTTGATATTCTTATGTATATAGTCTGAGATGAATAAAGGAAGTATCAAAGATAGGGCTATCGAGATTATGAGGGGGCTCCTGAGAATCCTAGGCACGTATAATAATATTTCCTCAAAAATTTGTACATACCCAACTACTCCCAATGTATGTACGAATGGATGTATTATTAGGAGCGATGTAATAACCGCAAGATAAGAAAATAGCAGAGTAAGTAAAATGAGCTTCCCCCCAACGGCGGGGGATTTACCTATATATACTACTATTCGAGACGTGGATAGAAAGATGAGAAGGAATATGATGAAGGGCGCCAATAATATGAAGCCTTTTACAAATATGTCTATTATTATGTTGAATATGTAGTGTCCTCCAAATCTATATGCATACAATAATCCAACACCGAAGGATATTAGGGTTAATAGCTCTGGTCTAGCGACCCTCCTAAACAAATCCATAAATCATTAATATTATATTTTTAGACAATTAAATTAAGCCATAAGACTTGCCTTCTCCTAACTTTTTCTTTAATAGATTTACCAATTTCATATACTCCTCTTCCGACATATTGAGATAATTTCCCCTAGATGGAAACAAACCATCCCTAACATCTTTTACATATCTAGCAACAGCATCTTTAACAATCTCCTGAAGATCAATGTATTTTTTAGCATAAGCTGGGGATTTACCCTCCCTGAGACCTACGACATCATGAAATATTAAGACTTGCCCATCACAATACGGCCCGGAGCCGATTCCTATAACCGGGATATCCAACTCTTCTGAGACAATTTTAGATACCTCCGCAGAAACGAATTCGAGCACTAAAGCATATGCTCCAGCTCTCTCTAATTCAATAGCATCCTCAATGATAGCTTCAGCAGCATTACTCTCTAACCCTTGGACAGGGAACGTTGATGACTCAATCGCCCTTTGAGGCGTAAACCCAATATGCCCCATTACATTAATGCCCGATCTAGTTAAGGAATGCACTATATCTACAACCTCTCTACCTCCCTCCAACTTTACAGAGTCCACACCCCCCTCTTTAATTATACGTGCTGCATTAATCAATGCGATATCCTCATTTAAGTAGGTTCCAAAGGGCATATCGCCAACAGTTAGGGCCCTAATCGCAGCCCTACTGACTACTCTACAATGATGCACAATATCTTCCAAATCCACATATTTTGTATCATCTAATCCATGCATAAAAATACCTAATGAATCACCTACCAAGATAATGTCGACCCCAGATTGATCTACAATTCTAGCAGTGGGATAATCATATGCAGTTATCATAGCTATTTTCCTCCCATTTCTCTTCATATCAATCAAAGTTTTTGGAGTTACTTTTACAGAATTCATTTAGACACCAAAATAAATGGAAGATAATTATGTAAATAATTATGGGTATCGGATATGTATATATTTATAATTGATGTCTATGAAGATCGGCGTGTTAGGTGCCGGTGCTATAGGTTCAACTATTGGAGGTCATTTAGCTGAAGCTGGGTTCAATGTAACTCTGATAGATATTTGGAGGGAACATGTCGAATCCATAAATAGTAAGGGACTACATTTATTTGGTGTATCTGGCGATCGTTACATAAGGGTAAAGGCAACTACATCAGCGAAAAACTTAGAGAAGATGGATATGGTAATATTATCTGTTAAGGCTTATGACACTAAAGTCGCTATACAGTCGGCTAGTAATATTTTCAGTAAAGACACTATCTTAATTTCATTACAAAATGGACTAATCCCCCAAGAAGATTTTAGAGCAATCCCGGGATTAAAATATATTTTTAGAGGAGTTACAAATCAGGGGGCCACAGTAGTTGGACCCGGTGAAGTTTATCACGCTGGCTCAGGACCTACTTACATCGGAGATCCATCAAAAATGTTTACTGATAAAGCGAAGGAAGCTGTAGATATATTTAATAAGGCTGGATTAGAGGCATACTTCGAGCCAGATATTGATTCAATAATCTGGAGCAAATTGTTAGTAAACATTGGGATTAATGCCATAACAGCAATAACTCGTAAAAAGAATGAAGCCGTTGCAAGGCTTCCCGAACTACTTGAAGTTATGCAGTTGGCTGTTTCTGAGGCGATGGATATAGTTAATAAGCTAGGGATAGAGTTAATGTATAAAGATCCATTCACACACATAATGAATGTAGCTTTGAAAACGGGAAATAACAAGTCTTCGATGTTACAAGATATAGAGAGAGGTAGAAAAACGGAGATAGACTATATAAATGGAGCAATAGTTAGATTGGGTGAGGAGCTGGGAATACCTACTCCAATTAATAAGGTTTTGACCCTCCTAGTTAGGTCCTTGGAATATAGGAATTCTCTTAATACCTAGATATATATTAATGACTTATACTGCTTATTATAATTTGGGTCATGCCTGGTAAAAGTTTTGCGGATTTATGTATAAAATGTAAAGGAAGTAGAAGGCTCTGTGGATTGGGGAAATGCCCTATTCTTGAACGTGTCAGGAGTCATATGTATATATATAAAAATATTCAATCAGAAAGATTTGATGGAGCTACTCCACCGAGTTTATTGGTGGGGGAGTATGGATATCCTAAGGTAAGGGTGATGCTGAATATACCCCCTAATATACATGGATATAAGGCTAAAATATACGACTCTCCCTTAGATTGGTGGGGTAAATATAATCTTGATATGATAATTAAGTTAAGGAGTAGTATGATAGCATCCTCAACAAAAGTTAATGTTAATGACCCATGGAAACTATATGAAAAAGAAATAAACCTAGCATCTGTGAGTAAAGAGCCCGTTGATAGTGAGGTTATATTAAAGGATAGACCTATACCAAAAATACAGTTTAATGGACTAACTAAGCCCATTGCTTTAAGGGGCGATGTCGATAAGATAAGAATCACCTCAAATCCAAGGTTAGGGAGTTTGCTTGAGAAGAGAATCTTCGACGACGCTAAGGCATTGGATTCTGTGATCGAATTATATGAAGCTGGCTACGACATATATACAATCATCCATGCTCTAAGCGGGGGCCTCCTGGGGCGTATAAGAAATAGAAGAATAGTGCCGACTAGATGGGCGATTACAGCCGTAGATTCCATGCTAGGAAATTATTACAGGAGATTCATAAACGAATATGATTATATAGATTCTACCTATGTATTTAAGGGAGAATATTTGGGCAATAGATTCATTGTAATACTTTTTCCAAATGTATTGGAGTTAGAGTGGATTGAGGCATGGCATGGCAGAGGTCTATGGTCACCATATACAACTAGGGTCTCATTCTTTAGGGTAAATGAGGATCCATTGGGTAGATGGAATTATATGGATGGAGGATATATAGCTGCTAGACTACCAGTCTTAGAATATCTTCACAGGATAAGGAGGCAGGCTGGAGTATTAATATATAGAGAGATATTGCCTAGTTATTATGCTCCAGTTGGGAATTGGCATATCCGTGAAACAGTTAGAAATATCCTTAAAACTACTCCCAACAGATATGATTCAATTAAAGAGGCTGTGGTAACGGAACTCAATTATTTCAGTATACCTACTAAATATTGGATAGAAAATTCCTTGATACTAAGGAGGGAGAGTAGACAGAGAAGATTGATTGATTATATGAGGAGGTAAAGATTATAAAAAAGGTAGATTAGGGTATTAGACTAAACCTTTCCCCCAAATGGTGATATCGGTGGATATGGCGCTAACCCCCTCGTATATAGGTCATACAGTGGTATTGAATATCCGATAAATATTAGTAGTGCTGCAATTATAATCCATATACCAAGTCTATCAAGTATACTTGGTCTTGATACCTCGTAATCCATCGGGGTAAACTTTATATCTATCTGCTTAGAGAGACGAGTGCCTCTAGAGAGAGTTAGAAGCATCTGTATTATAAATATTACTCCTGATACCCAGAATACAATGCCCCCGACTGCTCCAATACCTAGGGTATATATCCATTCTTTTGGAATAAGGCCTCCATAGAGAACATCGTATGTCCTTCTAGGAGCACCGAATACTCCTCCGATATGATAGGCCAAAGAAAAGATAAACATACCTATAAACCATAGGTATGGCTGTAACCTTGCCAAATAAACACTCTTAATATTTTTATTGAATAGCATTGGGATAATTAGGTAACTCGCCCCCATGAATGTTAGGGTGGCAGCCGTCGCTACAGTTAGGTGGAAATGCCCCACAATCCAAATGGTATTATGCACTACATAGTTCAATACATAACTCGCATTAATTATTCCAGATATCCCGCCCATACCGAACAATATGATGGAAAAACCTATCGCCGCGAAGATGGGATTATCCCATGGCAACTTTACTATCCATCCAAATAGTCCCTTACCTCCACGCTCCCTCCCTGCCTTGATTAATGTAGCAGTTACATTAAATGCGGTTAATAGACTTGGTGAAGCCACTACATAGGTAAATATTACGTGAATGAATTTCGCTATATCACTAGCTCCAGGGTCGACAAGCTGATGGTGGAGTCCAACTGGAGTCGAGACCAAGATGAACAAGATATATGCTACCTTAGCCATCTTAACACTAAATAATTTGGTGCCTAGAAGCCTAGGTAATCCATAGTACCAGAACGCGATCGCAGGCAATATCCAGAAATATACAAGCGGATGCCCAAAATACCAGAAAAGCGTCCTAGCTTCCAAAGCATCTACAGGCATCTTGTAGATAGACATTGGGATGAAGTTTTTCAGTACATCTATAACTAATATAGGGGTAGCTTCCAACCAAATAATTAGTGTTGTTACAACACCCAAGGTAGCTAATGGAGCTCCCTTACCTGGATTTAGCTTCCTCCATCTAAGGTATACTTGGAAAATAGCCACTGCATATATCCAAGTGCCAAAGATAAGGAGAGCCGCCCCAATATAAAATATTGGATGGGCATACAGTGGCGCATAAAAGGTATAGAGTACTGTTGCATTACCAGACAATATAGCAGCAGCAGCCATTAATGTCCCAATTAATGATAAAATTAGGGATAAGTTTAGTAGAAATGAATTCACTCCAAGGCCTGTCTCCCTAGTTACTAAAATTACGCCAACACCCATTATGAAGAATGCTGTCCAAGCAATAGCGAGTAACACTCCATGCCCAGTCAACACTAAATAATAAGTAGATGCATCGATGAATTTCGGAAAGTAGGGCGTCCTATTAAGTAGTTGTATAATACCAAATAATCCACCTACAGCAAGCACCACAAATGAAAATAATATGGATATTCGTGAAAATCTATCTTCCTTATTGAAATTATCTACCAATATATTCACCCCCTCACAATTGTCAATGTGCCATACATGGATTGGTGGCCTATACCACAGTACTCGTTGCAAAGGATTATATATGTTCCCTCCATATCCTTGGGAGGCGTCCATGTAATAACCGCTACATAACCTGGGATGACCATAACATTTACATTTGTTCCAGCGATCTCAAAGCCATGTAGAACATCCTCAGATGCTACCTTAAAAATAATTTTTCGAGGGTTCTTCAAAGTAATATTATTAGGAGTCCAGGCCCATTGCCTTCCTATGATGGTTACTTCGTATACACCAAGGCTTAATTGCTTTACACCGGGCTTAATCTTCTCATTTAACTCCACATATTTAACTGGGCACACCGCCGATGGACCAGTATAACTTATCGCCTCAGCCAAAACACCTAGAATAACTGTGAATGCAATTAGTGTCGATATGATCATTATTATCCAAACCTTCTCGGTGAAGATTTTTCCCTCAGCCACTCACAACACCCCTACTAACCAAAACCAGTAGGATAACAATCCAGACAATGATTAGGATCGCCAAGTATATTGAGAGAAATTTTAAAGCGTCGGTTTCTTCTCCTCCATCCGTCATAAATGCTTTACCCCCCATTCTAGAAACCAGATAAGCTACGATGAGTATTATTACAGCCGCCGACGTCAATACAACTATCATGAATTGAGGTGAGAATCCTTGTTGAGGCTTTACACCCGCATTCCCTGTTGGAGAAGTAGGTATGGTAACATTCACACCTTCAAAAACACTGAGGAAAAAGTCTTTTAGTTTAGCAATGTCTTCGTCGGAAGCACCTACATTACTCTGCATCTGTCTTAAAAGATCATCGAATGAACTGAAGTGTGTTCCACCTAGGTATGTGACTCTCTCAGAAACTGCATCGTCAATGGAGCTATATTCATCTCCCCATTCCTTTAGTTCACTTAAAATCTCTGGCCAAGAATCAGCGATGCCCCCATCCCTGTGACAAGACCTACAACCTAAC
>WAJV01000052.1 GCA_015523725.1 Candidatus Geothermarchaeota archaeon | reverse complement strand
GTCATATATTGGGATGGCTCGAATTATAGGTTGAGGCTCTGGATAACCAGAAGGGGTTATAGGTTATTGGTCGATGAATTGGGTGAAGTGTTGTTTCATGAGATTGATGTATATAGTGGATACGATGACCTAGTTGATTTTGAGTACTTTAGGGATATTTGGGGTGTATTCTATTTAAATTTATTGAGTGACATTGAACTTGGTTCATTGTTGATTAATGAGGATGTTACTATTTATTTCGGGGATTTAGTTGGTAGGAACTATGTTGTTGTTTCTAAGTCACAATTAGAGACTTCTAGGGATTATAGATGCATCGAAGTATCTTTGGATAATCATCTTAAAATAATTAGTTAGGGTAAACTTTTATTCGTTCTTGGAGGGATTTTCTTTGAGAGTAGATGGGGAATTATATAAGTTATGTGGGGATTATCCACCCTTAAACATTTTTCTTGATTTATTTGACTTGGTTGGGGGTGTGGAGTCTCCTATTGTACTCGGAAGTTTTAGGGTTGATGATGTGTGTAAGGAGGGTATTTATAAATATTTTAAGGATGTTTTGGATGGTGTAGGTGAAGATTTTAGTGGGTTCATCGATTCATTTTTGAATATGTTTAAGAAGGGCTTCAAAGTTGTTGGTAGAGGTAGACGAAGCTTTTTATTGATAGGATTCGGCGGATGTCCCTTAATGAAGATTGTTAAGGGATTGATTAGTAATTTTCTTAGGATTCATGTGAATCATGGTTACATAATTATTCCTAATCTACCATTACTATTGAATTTCATCGACCTCCTTTCCTTCGGGGGCTGGAGATTTGAGGATCTATTTGGTTATATCATAGATAATTTTTTATCTGATATTGATAGGGTTGTTTTGCTAGATAGTTATGATAAACATCTTTTTGATAAGTATTTCGGTGAATATGGATTTGAGTTCTTCTCTATATCGGAATATATTGTCAATGCTGTTGAGGAGGAGAATATTTTTTTAATGGATTTCCATGATTTAGTCATTAATGTTATTGAACCATCTAATAAGTTGTTGAGGGATGATTATGAATCTTTGAGGAGGATATTATCGATTTTCCCTGGTGTCGACTATATAACGTCTAATATTCCTATGCATTCTTTATATTGTGGTGAGTGGAGGCTATTGAATAGATATTTGAAGTATCTTGGGAGGGATTCTGTTTTAAGGTGTTTCAATAAGGTTCCACATAGGATTGTTTTGAGTGTTGATGTATATAGTGTTTATTATTTATATAAATTATTTAGGGGGTATCCCTATGTAATTGGTTCTCTTCCACAATTCATATATGGGTCTTTTATTAAGGGGTGATGTATTTGGGGCGTTTTCCAAGGGAGTTTATGGATGTCGTTGAGGGTATTAAGTCGATGAGGATTAGGGGTGCGGCTAGAATCGCTAGGGCTGCTGTAGCCGCACTTAGAGATGTGGGTAACAGTTATGAGGGATCCGACGTGGCTGGTTTTATTAACTATATTAAAGAGGCGAGTAAGCTGTTGGTCGCCACTAGGCCGACTGCCGTTTCATTGCCTAATGGTTTGAGGTTTGTGTTGAATAAGTTGTTAACCGATTATTCTTTGGGAGTTGATTCGGTTGGGGAATTGAGGGACCGTTTAGTAAGGTATTGTGATGAATTTATTAATATTTCTAGGGAGGCTGCCGATAAGATTGCTGTATTCGGTGCTCGTAGGATTGAGGATGGAGATATATTGCTTACTCACTGTAACTCTAGTGTGGCTATTGGGGTTATTAAGAGGGCTTTTGATGAGGGTAAAAGTATAAAGGTTTTCGTTACTGAGACTAGGCCTAGGTTTCAGGGTAGGTTGACGGCTGAGGCTTTATCCAGCCATGGTGTTGAGACTATATTGATTGTGGATTCTGCAGCACGATATTACATGAATGATATTGATAAGGTGATTGTTGGGGCTGATGCTATAGCGGCTAATGGGGCGGTTGTTAATAAGATTGGTACTTCATTGATAGCCTTGGCTGCTCATGAGGCCCGAACATCATTCATGGTTGCTGCAGAGACTTATAAGTTTAGTCCTGATACATTGTTTGGTAAGTTGATTAAGATTGAGGAGAGAAGTTATGAGGAGATCGTGAGTCGGGATTGGCTCAATAAGTATCCAAATATTAATGTGAAGAACCCTGCCTTCGATGTGACTCCCCCTGAATATATTGACCTAATTATAACAGAGTTAGGCGTCGTTAGTCCATCTATGTTCCCTATATTGATTATGGAGAGATATGGAGCTATTTATTCTGAGTTGGAGCCTTGGGAATAGCTCTCTGACTGCATTGTATATATGGTTCTTTCTGGAACTGTTTTTAGTAGCATTCCCTCAATTATTACGGGTGGATTGCTCTCTAGTACGTGTACAGCATCTTGCAGTTTGACGCTTCTCTCTGCGTAGACTTCCAATATTTTCTGGCCTGCTGTTACTTTTCTGCCTCTCTTGACATGGAGGATTATTCCGGCTCCCTTTTCTTTTGGGGCTCCCGCTGCCCTAGCGATTTGTATGATGGAGCTATTTGATACCTTTGTTATAAATCCATCTACTGGGGCATAAACTTCATATTTATACTGTCCTACTGGTATTTCGTCTGGTTTGATGTTTGGATTTCCTCCCTGTGCCTCGATGATTTCCTTCATTTTTTGGTAGGCTTTTCCACTGTATAGAATATCTTTAGCTAGTTTATGCCCCATTCCAATGGGCGCCTTTCCACTCATCTCGAGTAGGAGTCCAGCTAGGCTGCATGATTTCTCGATTAGGCTGGCCGGCGAATCCTTTGGATTTATTAATGCTTCTAATGCTTCTTTGGCTTCTAGTGCGGGGCCCACGTTGTGGCCGACTGGTTGTTCTCCATATGTTATTCCTGCTTGGACTCTTATGCCGAGTCTATTCCCTAGTTCTATGACTAGTCTAGCGAAGTTCATCGCATCGTCTATGTTCTCCATTTTCGTTTCTTTACCTACAGGTATGTCTAGGACCATTGTTTTTATTCCAGCAGCCATTTTTTTAGCCATTATACTAGCCAACATTTGTGGTATGGGGTCTAGTCTTAGGGTTTTCTCCGCATTTATTATTATATCGTCGGCGGGGGCGAGGTTTAGGGCGCCTCCCCATATTAATGCTCCACCTACTTTATTAGCTACGTCCATAAATTCCTCCAGTGTTAGGTTTACATTTGCTAGTACTTCCATGGTGTCGGCTGTGCCTGATGGGCTTGTTATGGCTCTGCTTGATGTCTTTGGGATTAATAGTCCTGCCGATGCGATTATCGGTACAATTAATAGGCTTACCTTGTTACCAGGCACTCCTCCTATGCTGTGTTTATCATAAGTTGGGCGTCTAAACTCGATTTTTTCACCTGTATCTACCATGGCCCTTGTCAGCGCTTCTATCTCATCCATATCCATCCCAATGTATTTTTGGGCCATTATAAAGCCCATTATCTCTGTCTTGCCTAGGAGACCGTCCACTATCTCATTTATTATTGTCCTTATTTCTCCCTTCTCTAGTTTCTCGCCTGCTATTTTCTTTTTTATTAATTCTATGCTCTCTGGTTTGTGGGTTTGGGCTATTTTCACTATGTCTCCATTCTTGAATCCTAGTTTTTCTGCGTGAGAGCTTGGTATTATAATTTCTCCTTCATTGATTAAGTCGTTTGATAGAGCTACTGTGAATATGGATTTTATGTTTTTGTTTTTGAGGTTTGTTATCGATATTTTGTCTCCACTCTTTACCTCAAGTTTATCGGCGTCTATTTTATTTATTATGGCTATTTTCTCATCATACTCGAAGTCTTTTAATGAGATCCTTAACCTATCTTTTCCCCTCATAATATATATTAAAACTGTTTGTGAATAATTATATTTTAGAGTGTAGTTGGTAAATGTCTTGATTTATTGTTTGTGGACGTTGTCTTCAGTGATGGTGTGATTGGATATGTATCGGGATGTTGAGTTGGAGGCGAGGAGGCAGATTATTTCATATCTCCAGGATTATGCTAGGCACATCGTTGAAATGTGTGGTATGATAATTAAGCTATTTGATATTGCTGGAGAGGGTGGTGAGGATAAGCTTAAAGTGTTATATTCCGAGATTAGGAAGTTGGATAGGTCTGCCGCTGAGTTACAGAAGACTATTACTAATGAGATAATGCGGTCTAAACCATTTCTGACTAATAGTGATATTCTGTATTCTTTTGTGACTATGATGGGTGACATTATAGATTCTTTGGATGGAGCTGGTTATAGGGCTGCACATCTATCTATCGCGAGTATGGGCGATGAATATATTGATTTACTTAGGGAGATCAGTACTAAAGTGTATGAGGA
This sequence comes from Candidatus Geothermarchaeota archaeon, assembly GCA_015523725.1. Classification (GTDB taxonomy): domain Archaea; phylum Thermoproteota; class Nitrososphaeria; order Geothermarchaeales; family JDFR-13; genus WAMZ01. Next base: position 15,247 of record WAJV01000052.1, on the reverse strand, counting down.
GGTTGATGCGTTTAGGGAGGCAATTTATTTACTTGGATATAATCCTTCTGCAGTTAAGAATGCCATTGAGAAAATATATGTATTGGAGAATGAGGTTGATGAAGTATATAGGGGAAACGTTTCATATATATTTACCACTGTTAATGATGGGGTATCTATTCTTAAGTGGATGGAGATAGCGGAGAGATTGGAGAATGCAGCCGATTATATTGAGAGGGCTGCAGATATATTGCTTTCTCTATTACTCGGATAATGTGATAATAAAAGTTTATGATTAGTTTTGTTAGTTTATGACTATGTTCATAATAATTAATTAGTCTATCTTATTTTTGCGCCCCTAAGTATTCTTTTATTTAAATTAGTTCTTTAATTATTTGGTTGATTGTAATGGAGAAGGTTAAGGGAGTTTTTCATGGGACCAGGGTGGTTATTTGGGATATCGATGATGCTAGGAAGATATGGTCTATGGGTTTTTATGGGAAGCCTATGGGTATTTATAAACCTAGGAGCCCTGATTTCGACGCTCCTTTATTATTGGATTTACTTGAGGCTCTTTATCTCTATGATAAGGATGTTCTCTCAATTGTGTCGCGTGATGGGGATGTAGTAGATAGGGATGGGTTGTTGAGGTATTGTAGGAGGTCGTATATAAGGTTTGATGATAAATATTTGGTTTATAAGGATCTTAGGGATAAGGGGCTTGTTGTATTATCTGGGTTAAAGTTTGGTGTTGATTTCGCTGTTTATCGTAAAGGTCCTGGCCTGGAACATGCTCCATATTTGGTTGATGTTATGGATGTTCGTGCTAATTTAAGTGGTGATGATATTATCAGGGCTGGTAGGCTGGCTACTACTGTTAGAAAAAGGTTTATTATAGCTATCCCTAATAGGGATGTGGGGGAAGTGAATTACTTAATTTTTAGGTGGTGGAGGCCCTAGTCACTCCTCCTCTATCTCTAGTTTCTTCGATCCATCTCCCTCGCTTAGTTTAGGTACTGTTATAACTAATACTCCGTTATTCAATTTTGCCTTCATTTTATCTCTGTCAATGTTTGATGGTAGCCTTATCCTCGCTGAGTATTTCTTATATGGGGTTGTCGCTGTTATATATAGCATTCCCTCCTTAACCTCTACATTTATATCTTCTTTTTTGGCTCCAGCTAGTTCTACCACTATTTCATAGTGGTCCTTTTTATCGAATATGTCGTATACTGGCGTCGTCTCTTCAGATATCTTCACTCCATATGGTTGCATTGGCTTGACGTTGCCGAAGAACTTAACCTCTGGCCGCTCCATCCCAGAGTTCCATCTGTATGTAAATCCAAATATTATTGGTTCACCCTTCTTGCCTAGATCTGATAGGTATCCAGGCTTAACTTTAGTTAGTTCAGTAATCATTTTTCTTATTCTCCTCATTTCCTCCTTAAATAGTTTATCTATTTCCTCGAAGAAATCCTCATCAAACGCCATTTCTCCTCACCTCCTATTCAAAAAAATTATTTTTTCGTTATTTATAAATTTTTATTTTTTAATAATTCAATAAACTTGTTTTTCCGTTTTTCTATCCTATCAAACATATTGAAATATAGTTTTTCTATTAGGTTATACATGTTTGGTTTGATGAATGTTTCTCTGCCTTTTTTTATTGGCATGTTAAGTCTTTCGGTGCCGGCTATCTCTACAGTTATCCCTTTATCGGATATGGATAATATTTTTGAATATTTATAGCCAGCTTTTACGCCTAGGTTTCTTATCCAGATTGCTTTGGATAATGTTCTGCTTTTTATGTGTATTATGGTGCTTTGTAGTAGTAGCCATAGCATCTCATCGCCATTATATTTCTCAATATATCTCTTTATTTCCTGTATTGGTGGGGGTTGATGCCATTTCATATAGATGTTCTCGATTCTTTTCTCTCCTAAATTCTTGAGTTTTAATAGGAGTATTCTACCGTAGCAGCTGCTGGTCGTTACTATATCTGGGTCAATTGAGTTAATTAAATTTGTTAGTTCAGTAATGCCCTGATCTACTTCATTCTTCCTTAATGCACGTGCATACCTATTTAGATGGTGGGTCCTAATTCTTCTCCATTTATTTGGATTTATTTGTATCATGATGTTCCTCCTCTAATGGTTTATTAGTGCAATGTTTGGCTATTAGAATTATTAATTTAGTGTATAATAATTTATTGTTTTTTGGACAGGTAGGGGAGTTGGGATGGTATCCATCGAGTCGTTGATGAGATATGCTATTAACTACTCTATTGAGCAGGGAGCGGATTTCGCTGAGGTTAGGTATGTCTCTAGGGATGAGGAAGCTATTGTTATGAGGAATAGGGAGTTAGACGGTATCTTTAATAAATTGGAATATGGGTTTTCTTTGACTGTCTTGGTTGATGGCGTGTATGGTTTTGCATCCACTAATATTGCTAGTAGGGGATATATCGAGAAATTGGTTGATGAGGCTGTATCTAAGGCGAGGGCGGCTAAGAATTTATCTTCTTTTACTATTGATGAGGATGTTTTTGAGGCTGTTGATGTGAATTATTTTCTCGCTGAGAAAGAGTCTTGGGCTGATTTTGGTGTTGATGACAAGATTAGATTTCTAAAGGATTTCGATGAGATTGTTGAGTTAAATAGTTTCAGATGTAGATTTCCAAGTAGGTTACTGCGTCTGCAGAGGGTTATGGAGACGACGATTTATATGAATTCTGCAAATGTATATGTTAACTCGAGGATTCCAAGGGTTAGTCTATTCTATATGGTTACTGCTAAGTATGGTTCTGCTTCTATGCAGAAGTTTGGTGAGTTTGGTGGGTCGGGGGGATTGGAGACTGTAATGAATGAGGATGTTCGTAATGATTTTAAGGAATTGTTAATGGGTATGGATAAGGTATTGGTGGATGGTGTTTCGAGTCCTACTGGTGTGCTCGATCTGGTTGTGGGGAGTGAGGTAGCTGGAATAATTGTTCATGAGGCTGTTGGTCATCCATTTGAGGCTGATAGGATATTGGGGAGGGAGTTTGCCCAGGCTGGTGGGTCATATTTAACTCCAGATTCCGTTGGGAGTAAATTGGGTAGTGAGTTTGTTAATGTGGTTGATGACCCGACTATTCCAGGGTCCTTTGGTTTTTATTATTATGATGATGAGGGTATTAGAAGTAGGAAGAGGGTTTTATTGAGGCGTGGTGTGGTCAATGAGTTTCTTCATAATAGGTTGACCTCATATATAATGAATACAGAGAATAATGGTGCCGCCAGGGCTGGTGGATATGATAAGGAGCCGATTGTTAGGATGGGTAATACCTATTTTGAGGCTGGTGATTTTTCGTTTGAGGAGTTGGTTGAGGATATTGCTAGGGGCCTATATATAAAGAGTTTCATGGAGTGGAATATAGATGATTATAGGATTAATCAGAGGTATACTGGTTTAGAGGCTTATTCTATTGATAATGGTGAGATCACTTATCCTGTTAAGTCCCCTGTAATAGAGACTAATACACATGATTTGTTGAGTAATATTGATGGGGTTGGGAGGGAGGTTAAATTTTATCCTGGAAGGTGTGGTAAGGGTGATCCGATGCAGGTGGTGCCTGTCTGGATGGGTGGACCACATTTGAGGATTAGAGGTGTTAGGATACTTAGGAGGGGATGATGAAGTTGGAGTTGTATTCGGTTTATATAGAGGAGATTATGGATAGGATTATGAGTTATTTGAATGGTATTGGTGTTGATTTCGCTATTCTAAATGGGTATAAAGTTATCAGTAATATTATTAGATTTTCTAATAATAATTTAGATGTTATCCGGACTCATGATAAATCGTTTATTGGAATTGATATCGGGTTTAAGAAGAGGCGTTTATATACCGATATTCATGTAATGGAGTTTGAGAAGGCTAAAGAGGCTATTGATAATGTTTTAAGGGTGGTTGATTACATACCCCCTTCTTCTCTCTATCCTTATATACCTACTGAGAAGATTAACTATAGTATTATTCCAAATATTTTCTCCGAGGATGATGAGGTAAACCAGGCGATTGATATAGTTAAGGGTCTTATTAAATACTCTAAGAAGTATAAGTTAGAGTCTGTGTCCGGTGCCATTAAAATCAATAGGGTTAAGCACATGGTCTATACGACTTTTGGTGGTGAGGGTGAATATAAGAAGAGTAATGTGAATATTAATGTTAGGTTGTTCAAGAAGAAGTATATTTCTTCCGTATTTAATAGGGAGGCTGTTTCCCTAGATAATATTGATATTGATGAGGGTTTCATCGAGGCATATAATTTAATTCGTAGAGTTAGTAGAGTTAGTAAAATAGATATTGGTGATTATCGTATTGTATTGGCTCCCCCTGTTATGGCCAATTTACTATATTATTTAGTTAATGGATTATCTGCATACAATATATACATACAGCGCAGCCCCTTCGTTGGTAAACTGGGTGATAAAGTTTTAGGTGAGAATGTTAATATTTATGATAATCCTTTGGAACCTAATAACCCTGGCGCGGCCCCCTTTGATGTGGAAGGTATCCCCACCCATAATTTGGCACTAGTGGAGCGTGGTGTTATTAAGACGTTTTTACATAATCTATCTACTGCTAATATGTTTGGCGTTAGATCTACTGGCCATGCTGGCAGGATTGTTCCTAGGCCTCATAGCATAACACTAGCTCCTGAGTCGGTGACTTCATTAGATAACTTATTTATAGATGTTAAGGATGGGATTTATGTAACCAATGTGTGGTATACTAGGTTTAATAATTATTTAACGGGGGATTTCTCAACTATTCAGAGGGATGTGGCGTTATTGATTAGGAATGGTGAATTGGGGGATGCTGTATATGGTTGTAGGATTAGTGACAATATCGTGAGGATGTTTAATAATATCATTGGTTTTGCTGGTGAGCCTAGGTGGGTTAGGTGGTGGGATACTCCGATCGTCTCTCAGGCTTTATTCACAGCTATTGATGGGGTGAATATATCTACTGGTTATTAGGAGTTTCTCTATAGTCGCATGTGCATGGTTTTGCACCGCATCTAGGGCATTTATTGTTATATTTTTCTAGAAATGCTCCCTCTAGATCGATAGATAGGAGATTCATTAGACTTAGTAGCCACGCTAGTACATCCGACGCCTCTTCTTTAATACTCTGCATATCATTATTGTTTATAGCTTCATCCAATTCCTCGACCTCACTAATCAACCATTTTAGAGTATTATATACTCCTCTCCTTGAGTCATGGTGAATATATATTTCCTTTATCATTTTTTGCATTTCTTTGAGCTCCATGAATTTAAATTTCTAGGGTTATATTATTTAACCTATGGTGGTTCGTGATAGGGATAGGATTAATCGGCTAGTTGGGTTAATGGAGGAGCATGATTTAGATTATATTGTTGTTTTCGATGAGGTGAATTTACATTATATTGCGGGGGGTATAGTCGACTATTCTGCATGTATCTTATCCAGTGATGGGGTAATATATTTAGTTACGCCACCTATGGAGTTTGAGAGGGCTAAATTGGTGTCTTGGGTTGATGATGTATATATGTATGGAGGCGATTCCCCTAAATCTATAAAGGCCGATTCATTAGTTGCAGCTGTCTCTAGAATGGTTGAGGGAAATGTTGGCCTTCCATTCAACTATATTACTCATGGTCAATTCAATAGATTAACATCTTCTAATCATAATTTTAATGTTGTAGATTGTGATTCATTGTTATTACGCGCTCGGGCCATAAAGACTAGCTATGAAGTTAATTTAATAAGGGACTCGGTTTCCTTAGTCGAGGATGGGTTGGAGTATGCAATAAATTATATATCTGATGGTGTTAGTGAGTTGGAGGTGGCTAGGGAGAGTATTGTATATTATTATAAAGCAGGGGCGGATAAGGTCTATAGTGATCTTATAGTCGCTTCGGGTGATAGGGCGGCCTATCCGCATGGTCGTGCTAGTGAGAAGGTTATTGTAAAAGGTGATGTTATTACATTGGATTATGTTGCTTCTAGGGGTGGGTATTGGGGTGATGTCACTCGGACGGTGTTCCTAAATAGAGTGGATGAGGAGTTGAGGCGAGTTTATGAAGTGGTTGAATCCGCTCTTAATGAGGCGATAGATTCTATTTATCCCGGTGTTAAGGCTAGTGATGTGGATAAGGTTGCTCGAAGTGTTATTGAAAGGGAGGGATATGGGGAGTATTTTCTTCACTCAACTGGCCATGGATTGGGTCTTGAGGTTCATGAGTCGCCTAGGTTATCAAAGAAATCGGATGACGTGTTGGAGGCTAATATGGTTATAACGGTTGAACCAGGTATATATATTAAGGGATTGGGTGGTGTAAGGATAGAAAATGATGTTTTAGTACGTAGTGATGGTAGAGAAGTTTTGAATAGATTATCTATTGATCTATTGGTGTTGTAGTGGGTGTATGTGTTGAAGAAGGTTGTTAAAGATATTGATTTGGGTGAGGTAAAGGGATTTGTGGATTTGTTGAATGCTTATGGTGATGCCGGAGGTTTCATGGCGCCTAAGCTGAGTAAAGCCTTCAAGTTAGTCACAGAGATGTTTAAAGATGGCTATACAGTTTTCCTTAGTTTTCCCGCTGATTTAGTGGCTACTGGTGTTAGAGGAGTTTTTAGGAAATTAGTTGAGTTAAAATTGGTTGATTTTATAATAACTACTTGTGGGTCATGGGACCACGATATTGCTCGATCGATAGCCAAGTATTACTCTGGAAATTTTTATATGGATGATGTAGAGCTTTATAAAAAGGATGTTCATAGGCTGGGTAATGTATTGGTTCCTAAGGAGAGTTATGGATATACTATAGAGAATTTTATGAGGTCATTATTGAATGAGTTATATAGTAAGGGGGTTAGAGAGTTATCTACACATGAGTTGAGCTGGTTTATCGGGGAGAGGTTAGGTGAGGACTCGATTTTATATTGGGCCAATAAAAACAAGGTTCCAGTGATTGTTCCAGGGCCCTATGACGGTGCGGTTGGTTATCAAGTATGGGTTTTCCAGGAGTTTCATAGGGATTTTAAGCTGAATCTATATATGGATGAGAAGTTGGTTAGTGACGCTGTCTATGAGGCTGATAAGGCGGGGGGAATTATAATCGGTGGAGGTATATCCAAACATCATCTGCTATGGTGGAATCAATTTAGGGGTGGTCTAGACATAGCTATTCAAATAACTTCTGGTATTGAATTGGACGGTTCTCTTACGGGTGCGCGGTTAACAGAGGCTATTACGTGGGGGAAGGTTAAGCCGATTGGTAAAGAAGTATCTATTTGGGGTGAGGCATCAATTATTTTCCCTTTGTTGATTAAGGCTGTGTTGGAGGCATTGGGATATTAGTTTTTCATATGCTTAAATATATAATCTATTACTTTCACTGATGGGGGTGTATATCTTGTATAGTCAAGATACTGAAAGTATTTTTGAAACCTTGTTTGCTGATATTGAGTTATTATACCTTATAACTGAATATGCATTGGAGATCGGTGATTATGGTTTTTTAGTCGAGGTTCTCAGCTATATTTATAATTTGGATTTTTCATATAATGCTTCTTAATGGAATATGTTATGCTAGGTGGTATGTTGTTTCCATCCCTTTATCTTCTAGATAGACACCGATTTCTTTTAGGCGGTCTCTAATGTAGTCTGCTAATTCATATTCTTTTTTGTCTCTGAGTTTTCTTCTTATTTCTATTAAGAGTTCTATTAGTCGTTTGGCATCTGTCTCTAATTTACTCTCTAGTTTTAGGCCAAATATGAATTTTGTGTCTTCGAATATTTTTATTGCTCTTTCTTTTATCTTTGTCGTTATTTTATTTGAAGCTATTAGTTTTGTGAGGTGGTTTGTGAGCCTCATTAATTCTGATATGGCTAGTGGTGTATTTAGGTCGTTGTCCAATGCATCAAGTATATTTCTCCATATTTCATCGATTTCATTGAGGTTTTCTTCTTCTGTTGGGTCTGGATTGGGTATGGCCTCTTTTATCAGATTATATGTTCTCCTTAGTTTTTCTTGTATATTTTTAGCTTCTTCGAGTTTTTCCCATGTGAATTCAAGGGGTGATCTGTAGTGGGTTTTTAAGTACATTATTCTTAGGGTGTCTGAGCCATATTTTGATAGGGCTTCCTTTAATAGTATTATGTTTCCGGTTGATTTTGACATTTCTTTTCCACCTAGTTTCACTAGTCCAACGTGTATCCAATGGTTTACGAATCTTTTTCCGGTGTATGCTTCTGATTGGGTTTTCTCGTTTTCGTGGTGGGGGAATATTAGGTCTTCTCCCCCTCCATGTATGTCTAGGGTTTGTCCTAGTAGTTTCATGCTCATGGCTGTACATTCTATATGCCATCCAGGCCTCCCTTCTCCCCATGGTGTTTTCCAATATGGTTCTCCTGGTTTCCTACTCTTCCATAATGCGAAGTCTAGGGGATCCTTTTTTCCTTCACCAGGCTCTATTCTATGTCCTGCTCTTAGTTTATCTATGTTCTGGTGAGATAATTCACCATAATTCTTGAATTTTGATACGTTGAAGTATACGTCTCCATTCACTATATATGCATATTTTTTCTCCACTAACTTACTTATTATATTTATCATATTGTTTATGTGGTGTGTTGCTCTGGGCATATATTCTGGTATTAGGCAGTTTAGGTTGGTATAGTCTTCTAGGAATGATTGGGTCATAATCTCACTTAGTTTTTTGACTGATATACCCATTTCTCTTGCTCTTTTAATCATTTTGTCGTCTATATCTGTTATGTTAATTGTTTTTATTACATCGTATCCCTTATATCTTAGGTATCTCTCTAGGAAGTCATAGAATACATATACTCTCCCATGTCCTATGTGTGAGTGGTCATATACCGTGGGGCCACATACATACATTTTAACTATGTTTTTATCTATTGGTTTAAATTCCTCTACTTTTTTTGTTAGGGTGTTATATATTCTCATTTTTTTGACACCGGTTCTCTCCATTATCTCTTATTATTTTACCTCTACATATTCTTTAAAAATGTTTAGGTATATGTAGTTTGATTGTCTCCTTGTATTAAAGTTAATTATTATTGCATTATTATATGTGTATGGAGCTCTATAGATTTAGGTCTAGGCGTTTCCCGGTGGTTACAAGGTATTTGGTTGATTTCCTATCCTCAATTTCTGGCTTAGTAAGGGTTTCTTTGGATTTGGGTTTATCCTATGAATTTGTTAAGGTGGGTGATGGTGTTGTAAGGATTGGTGATTGCGAGCTTAGTTTGGATGAATTATCTTTGCTGCGTTATGATTATGTTTATGTGGTTAGGGACTGTGGGGTTATGCCTGTTTCCTTCTTCCGTGGTAGATTCTTCTATAAACTTTATCCAGTCTCTATGTATACAGCTCCGACATTGGAGATATCTGGTATTAAGATGCATAGGGTTGTTGGTATTACGCCTTGGGAGGATGCTGGGTCGAAGGTCGATGTGTTGGGTGATTTGGGTGGTTTGAGGGTGTTGGATATATGTACGGGATTGGGTTATACGGCTATCCATGCCCTACGTAGGGGAGGTAGGGTTACATCTATTGAGGTTGATGAGAATGTATTGGAGGTTGCTACATATAATCCTTGGTCGTGGGATCTCGAGAAGGTGGAGTTGGTTCTGGGGGATGCCTTTGAAGTGGTTAGGGATTTTGATGATAGGTCTTTCGATGTAATAATACATGATCCCCCTAGATTTTCTAGAGCTGGTGAATTGTATAGTAGGGATTTTTATGTTGAGTTATTTAGGGTTTTGTCTCGTGGTGGTAAGATGTTTCATTATACGGGTAGGGTTGGGTATATGAGGAGGGGCTTGGATTTGGTTAGGAGTGTGGCAAGGAGGCTTTCAATGGTTGGGTTTAGGGTGAGGTTATTGAGAGATTTGAGGGGTGTATTGGCTTATAAGCCGTGATTGAAACCATGAATTATTTACATGGAGGGCTTGATATATTTTATTTTTTGGTTTGATGGGGATGCTGGAGGCTGGTGTAGCGATTATATTAAATGCTAGGGAGGGTGTGGAGGCATTATTTATTAAGAGAAAGGTCTCGCCTAAGGATCCTTGGAGTGGTCACATTGCTTTTCCTGGTGGTAGGAGGGAGCCTGGGGATAAGGATATTTTGGAGACTGTTTATAGAGAGGTTTTGGAGGAGGTTTCTATTGATTTGCGGGAGGTAGGTGAATTAATATATGAGTTGCCACCGGCCTTCCCCGGTAATATGCCTGAGATGAGGGTATATCCATATGTGTTTAAGTTGGTTAGTGAGGTTAGGGTGGTTGTGGGGAGTGAGGTGGAGAGGTTTTTCTGGGTTAGGTTGGATGCTCTAGAGAAGGAGAGGGTTAATGTGGAGAGTACTGTTGGTGTTAAAGTTGTGGATGCATATGTTTTCTATGTTGATGGTGAGAAGCAAATTATATGGGGTATGACTAAGAGGATTTTGGATGATTTATTTAAACATAGTGGAAAAATTTTTTCTAGGCTTTGAATACACATTAACTTTTTCCAAATTATTTATCCATATTTCTAACATTGTATCAATAATATGCGGCATCATTTAAATATTAGTTAACTAAATATTGATTAATATTTAGTATTTGTTTGGTGGGTTTGATGTCGGAAGGGCCTGATGAGAGTATTGAGGTTGGTAAGGGCCGTAGGAATTTCTTGAGGATCGCTGTGACTGGTGCGGCTGCTCTGGCTGTCGGTGGAGTAGTTGGTTTTTATTCTAGGGAGGGTGAAGTTTCTTCTTTACGTAAGAAGGTTGAGGAATTGTCTAGTAAGGTTGGTGTTTCTCCCACGCCCACTCCGACTAGTCCTGCTCCTAAAAATTTAAATATTTATAATTGGACTTGGTATGCTAATCTTGCGTTGGTTGAGGATTGGGCTAAGGAGAATGATATTCATTTGGTATATGATTTCTTTGAGGATCTTGATACAGCTATATCGACTATTACGACTGGTGCGGCTCAATATGATTTGACGGTTATTTCTGATAATGAGGCTAAGGAGTTGTATGATGGTGGTTATTTAATGGATATTGATCTCGATAAAATACCCAATTTTGAGAATGTTCCCGATGAGTTTAAGGGCTTACCATTTGATCCGGATAATAAATTTTCGGTTATATATAGTTATGGTACTACTGGTATTGGATTTAATTCGGATTTTGTTCCTGAGGGAGTGAAGGCATGGGCTGATTTATTCGATGTTGATAATCCGGATAGTGTTATTAGGAGGCATGCGGGTAAGGTTACTATGATGAGGGATTCTACCGAGACTTTATCGGCGGCTGCTATATATCTTGGTTATGATATTGATACTACTAAGGAGTCGGAGTTGCAGGATATTGCCAATTTATTGATTGCTCAGAAGCAGTATTTGTATGGTTATGTTCAGACAGAGGATTATATGAATGAGTTGCCTGTTGGTCAGAGATATTATATTTCGCATGCTTGGAATGGAGATATAGCCGGGATTGTTTATGCTTCTGATGAGTATAAGGTCTATATAGCAAAATATTATGATAATGTTAAGTATGTGGTTCCTGAAGAGGGTGCGCTAGTCTGGTATGATAATTTTGTTATTCCTAAGAATGCTAAGAATGTTGATGCCGCCTACGAATATATTAATTGGTTCTTGGAGCCCGTTATCTCAGCTATACACACGATAACTATTAAGTATCCTTATCCAGCTGGTCTTAAATATGTTCCTGAGGAGATTAAGGAAGACCCTATGATTTTCACGCCTAGTGATTTGGCTGATAAACTTTATCTTGGTCGTGCATTGAGTCCCGAGGAGAGGGCTATTCGTGAACAGTATTGGAATATGGTTATGACGGCTTGATCAATATTTAAAATTGATTTAGTGTACATAGGACCCGAAATGAATGTATTGGATTTGGTTAGGAGAAGCCGGAAATTAAAGTTATTTCTATTTATCGGAATTCCGCTCCTATATCTATTTATCTTTTTCTTTATACCCTTCTTAATAGCTTTGCTTTATAGTTTGGGTATGTTCAAACAGGTTGTTTATCAATATATATTTGTTCCTAGGGTTAGCCTGGATTATTATGCTGGGTTGTTTAAGTACCCAGGTATTCTCAAATTGATTCAACGCTCTTTTTATTATGCTGTCTTAACGACTCTAGGAACTTTTATACTTTCCTACCCAATAGCATACTATATTGGTGTTAAGTTGGATAGGAGGTATAGGGATACAGCTGTCTTGATTATATTTACTCCCTTCTGGATTAATTTTCTTCTACGTGTATATGGGATGCGTTTTATATTGCATGAAGCTGGTCTAGTGAATACTTTTTTGAGGTTATTGGGATTTGTTTCGGAGCCGATAAAGTTTTTGGGGACAGATTTAGCGGTAATAATTGTTATGATTTATTCCTACATGATTTTTATGGTTCTCCCATTATATGGTGTTTTAGAGAAGTTGGATGTGGAGCTTTTGGAGGCGGCGGCTACTCTTGGCGCCACTCCGTTAAAGACTTTTTTGAGGGTTACTCTACCATTATCTATTCCAGGTATATTGGCCGGCTCGCTTCTAGTATTTATTCCGGCTTTAGGTGAGTTTGTTATACCTGAGTTGGTTGGTGGACCTAATACTGCAACTTTGGGTACTATTATATATAGTTTGTTTTTGAGGGTTAGGGGTGTGACTGGTTGGGGAATCGGTTCTGCAGCGGCGTTGATCTATATTACGATGATTGTTGTGGCTAGCTATATTTATATGAGGTTTGTTGGTGGAGAGGTTGTATTGGGATGAAGTGGTTTGATAGATTTCTAAAAATATATACCTATATAATACTTGCCTTGATGTATTTACCAATAGTTGTTTTGATTATCTTTTCTTTTAATGAGTCGCGGTCAAAGGTTGTTTTCACTGGATTTACGTTGGAGAATTATTATAGGTTAGTTAATAATTTTATGGTTTGGGATGCGTTCTATAATAGTATTTGGATTGGTGTAGTTGTTACTATTGTTAGTGTTTTGTTGGCTATCTTGATGTCTTATGGTGTGACAAGATATAGTTTTAGGGGCAAAGCTATTGTTGACTCAATTATGTTGGTGCCTATAATTATTCCGGAGATTGTGGAGGCATTAACTCTACTTGTATTTCTTGTTATTCTGGGTTTCTCATTGAGTCCATATACGATTATTATTGGTCATGTCGCCTTCGATATTTCCTTTGCATATGTTGTTATTAAGGCTAGGATGGCTGGGTATGATCCTCAGTTTGAGGAGGCCGCTAGGACGTTGGGTGCAGATGAGTTTAAGGCTTTTAGGAAGGTTACTCTACCTATACTGGCTCCTGGGATTGCTGCGGCTGCATTGATAGCTTTTCTTGAGAGTTATGATGATTTTATTAAGACATTCTTTACTAGGCCGCCGGGATTCCTTACTCTACCTGTGTATATCTGGAATATGGCTAGTCGCAGAGGGTTTCCACTAGACTTGAATGCACTGGCATCGTTTGTTGTTATTATATCACTTGTCTTTGCTTATGTTAGGAGGCGTGTGGAGAGGGGTGTATTGAGGTGAGCTATGCGGTTGAGTTAGTTAATATATCAAAGTCTTTTGGAAGTGTTAGAGCGGTATCTAATGTGTCGCTTAGTATTAGGAAGAATGAGTTTTTCTCATTGCTGGGTCCTAGTGGATGTGGTAAGACTACTACTTTAAGGATTATTGCGGGCTTGGAGGAGCCTGACACTGGTGTCGTTAAGTTGGATGGTAGGGATGTGACTTATGTACCTACTCATAAGAGGAATATAGGTATGGTTTTCCAGACATTGGCTTTATTCCCTCATATGGATGTTTATGACAATATTGCTTTTGGCCTTAGGATGAGGAACTATTCTGAGGCTGATATTAGGCGTAGGGTTAGGGAGATGCTTGATATTGTTAGGTTGAGTGGCTTAGAGCATAGGAGGATACATCAGTTATCAGGTGGACAGAGGCAGAGAGTGGCTTTGGCTAGGGCTCTGATTGTTCAGCCGGCGGTGTTATTGCTTGATGAGCCGCTTGGTGCTTTGGATCTTAAGATTAGGCAGCATATGATGGTTGAGTTGAAGCGTGTTCAGAGAGAGGTTGGAACTACTTTCATATATGTTACTCATGATCAGACTGAGGCCATGGTTATGTCAGATAGAATCGCCGTTATGAAGGATGGGGTTATTCAGCAGGTTGGTGAACCCTATGATATCTATATGCATCCTAGGAATCGTTTCGTAGCTACATTTATCGGTGATGCAATTAACTTGGTTGAGGGGGATTATGCATCGCCTGGTGTTGTAAAGACTTCTCTTGGAGATATAAATGTACCCAGTATAAATGAGTATGTTGGTAAGAAGGTTGTTTTCGCTATTAGGCCTGAGAAGATATTGATTGGAGGGGAGGTTTCTAGTGATTTAGATAATGTATTTGTAGGTAGAATTTCTCTAACAATTTTCCGGGGGGCGTTTATTGAATATAGGGTTTATGTAGATAATATGGAGTTCGTGATTTTCAAGCCGCATGTAGGTGTTTCATATCTCTTGTTAAAGCCTGGTGATATGGTGAAGATTGGTTGGCGGAGGGAGGATGGCATATTAATGCCTGAATGACTTCATCTAGATTACATAGGCATATATGTTATTTCCTTCATAAATATATTGGTTGAATACATCATCTAAATCTTTATATGTTAAGTGGGGATCTATTCCTTCTCTCTCATTTAGCCAGTGGAAAAATTTAGGTCCTAGACGCATTATGCCTGTGAGGTAGTATTCCCCTTTTTTGTCTTCCTTATATATCCTTAGGATATAGTTGTTTTGAATTTTGGCTCTATATGTATTCTTAATTTTTCTATTAGTTTTTAATAATACGATATAGTCTTTTTTATTCATAGGTAACTCAAGAGTTCTCCGAATGATATCCATTTCGTTATCTAGATTTAGTAGCGTCTCTAAGAATATTATTATTGAAGTATCTTTGTTTATTAGTTGTGAGCATGAGTATAGATATGATGTTACTGTTTCTTCTTCAACCTCTTTTATTACTATCCACATTTGGTTAAGCTCCTTTACTATTTTTCTCGCTATATTCATGTTCTTAATGTTTAGTGGTATAATTGTCTCTTTTACGTCTTTTTTATAGAGTATCTCTATGATTTTATACATATTTTGTAGATTCTTTTCTATATTTC
>WAJV01000051.1 GCA_015523725.1 Candidatus Geothermarchaeota archaeon | reverse complement strand
GGGTGGGATGATGAAGGTAAAAGGAGTAATACTCTGCGGCGGAGAAGGAAAGAGGCTCCGGCCCCTTACCTATTACTTCCAAAAAACCATGATACCAATTGGAAGTAAACAAAAACCCCTCCTAGAATATATAGTAAAACTATTCAAGCACAACAATATACGAGACTTAGTTCTCCTAGTCGGATATAAAAGCAAACAAATCAGAAACTACTTCGAAGACGGTAGCAGATTTGGCGTAAAGATAGAGTATATAGAGGATCCCCCGGGGAAGAGGGGAAGTGGACACGCCCTATTAAACGCATATAAAGAAGGTTATTTTACCGACGCATCAGACCTAATAATATACTATGGAGACATATTATCAGACATAAACCTTATAGAACTGATGAAGACACACAACAATCACAATGCATCCGCAACCCTAGCTATAGCAAAGAGATACCAGGTACCAGTGGGGGTGGCTGAGATGGACGGTTCCATAGTTAAAGGGCTTGTAGAGAAGCCTTGGCTAAACCTAAAGGTAACAATAGGAATACTGGCTCTCGCAATCGATACCATGGAAATTTTAGATAATGTAGCGGAGGGAAAAGCAGAGGTAGATATAATGGGTGACTTAATACCAACAATCATCGATAAAGGAATGAAAGTAGTGGGCTATGAACACGATGGCTTCTGGTACGACGTGGGAACAACAGAGAAATACGAGAAACTGGATAACCATCTAATAGATAAACTATTCGAAAACCTACTAACATAAAACACATAGGGAAATCAGGAAGTATAAATTAATGCTGGAGAAATATTCTGAAAAAACTATACCGAAAGAAGAGATATTATTGAAGCTACTGAATTTAACTGTGGTTATTCCGGTTAAAAATGAGGAGAAGGCAATAGGCAAAGTTATAGACGAGTTGCTGGAGATAGGGGTTAGGCGAGTAAATATACTGGTTGTTGATGGGCATTCTACAGATGGTACTGTAAAGCAGGCTAGGGAGAGGGGAGTAACTGTGATTAAGCAGGAGGGAAATGGAAAGGGCATGGCCATACTAACAGCTGTAAAATATATAGATACACCATATATGTTGGTGATGGATGGCGACTACACCTATAATCCGAGCCAATTATGTAAGATGCTCGAGAAAATGGATGGGCATGTAGAGGTAATCGGGTATAGGGCGACAAGGGAAAACATACCGAGGCTACATAGGTTGGGGAACTGGATATTAACAAAAACATTCAACATATTATTTGGGACCCCATAAAGGAGGAGTGGGTTTATACAGGTAGGTGGAACCATTTATATGTAGATGTGGTGGAGGCTCCTATACCATGACTAAGAATATGACACTCGAAGATTTAGTGATGAAGTATAAGCGTGGAAAAAGTAATTTAGAAGCGATTAAACGTGCATATGACGAGTGGGTGGAGGGTGAGATAAAGCTGATCGACCCAGATCCACCTAGGGACTACCTAGAATTTTTATTGAGACCAGCTTACAATCTATGGTTCTGGATATCCCTATCATTGGTCGCCCTGACCTTAATAGCTATATATTTAACGGATATCCTGCCCCCAATAATCTACCTTAGATATGTTCTAGGATCTGTATTCGTACTTTTCCTCTCGGGCATGTCGCTAATAGAGGCCCTATATCCGGTTGAGAATGAGCTTTCGCCACTGGAACGCCTCGCCCTCTCAATAGGTCTCAGTCTCGCTCTTGTCCCCCTAGTAGGCCTAGTCCTCAACTATACTCCATGGGGCATTAGGCTAATTCCTATATTGATATCTCTTACCCTCCTGACTGTAGCCCTATTAATTGGAGCTACTTATAGGAAGTACAGAGCCATCATAGCCGAATATGACTAATTTCTAGTAATAAAAATTTCAGTCAATCTTTCCTTCTCTTCTTATATTTAGTATAGTATTTACGTCCCCTAAATCTATATCTTTAATTCGATAGTCTATTATTTCTTTGTTAGGTACTATTAGTATTTTTTGGCATCTGTACTTGCTCAGCTCTTCTTCTATCCGCTGTATTTCTCTGGCTATGGGGCTTATCTTCCATTTGACCTCCGCTATCACCCTTAATCTCTGGTAGTCTGTTAGTGCTATGTCTACCTCCCATCCCTTCTCGACTGTCTTCTCTCTGTAGAGTCCGAGCGTCTTCGCCAGTAGGTTCGCCATGAACTGCTCGATGTGGTGGGGCATCCTCTCCCTAAGCGTCTTCACCAACTGTTCCCTAGGCGTAGCCCCCTCTGTATACCCATATTTTGCGTCTAGGTAATAGTATAGGTCTGCTACTGGTGATGCATGGTAGTAGGGATACATCCTCCTATTGAATATCTTTATTTTCTCGAGTATACCCATATCCACGAAGTATCTTTAGGTAGGGGGTGTATTCATTGTAGCCGTTATTGGTTTGTTGTAGCTTTTTCCCATATCATGTTGAACATTAGGGATAATGATTTTATTAATCCTCTATTGGTGGTTAGGGCGGCTTCTCTGTATTCGAATGGAATGTTCTTTTCTTCTACTAGAAATAATGCTTCTCCATTTTCTAGCGGGTCTATTATGCATCCTCGTAGTGGCACTTCTTCAGTAAATTTAATCTGTATCTTATTATTGGAATCGTTTCTTAGCATGTTGAGTATATTTTTTTGTATCTCTTTTTGTTTTTTTGTGAGTGTATCTGGTTTTTTGAAGAGGACTTTAACCTCTACACCCCTTCTTAATGCTTCTATTAGCTCGTTTCTAACCCTTGGATAATATTCAAAGGCCTGTGTTAATATCATTATCTCCTTTCTCGCCTCTCTATATAATGTTTTGGTCTCTTCTTCGGATGCGTCTCCTACGCTAATAATTCTTATAAGGGGTGATCTCCTACTCTTCTCTTTACCCCTTAAATAAATGTGGCTAGTTTTTCTTAGTAGTTCGTCGCCAATCTTCTTAATTCTAGATAGTGTTTCCTCATATTGCCTTCTATATCGCCCTATAATTCTCTCGATTAATTCACTTGGCTTCAATGATATGTATATTGATGGCCTGCCAGGTCTAGCTTTTATAAACCCTAAGCCTTGGAGCTTGCTTAGAGTTACATAGGTTTTTGGAGCGGGTACACCGCTTACCCTACTGAGTTCTAGGGCCGAGGCCTCACCTAAATATATTAAGTATACTAGTATGGAGGCTTCATATTTATTAAATCCCATATCCATAAATCTATGGATGATCTCATCTAGGGAGTCCATTTTTTATCCCATTTTAGGCATATAATACCTGGAGACCTTCTCTGTAGCCTCCCTTGGTCTATGTCCCAGCCTTCTTATTTCGATGTTAAATAGATGGAATTCTTTGATGTTCACTTCCTCAGCTCTAAATGAAGGATACATTCTATCAACATTCCTATCCAATTTCCCAGCTACACAGAGGCCTACATATCCTATTGCTCTGGTGACAAGTATCTTATGCATTCTTATCACCATTAAATTGATTTTTTAACTCATCATATTATATTTCTCTAGTATTTTGTTGATGAGCTTCCTTAATTGGCTTTCGGTCTTTGCCGCTACATCTCTATACACTTCTTTACCATTTATGAAAACGATGAATGTGGGTAGTCCCATTACCCTATACTTTTTTGGTGTTACTGGGTTTAGGTCTACATTTAGTTTTCCAATCTTTATTTTTCCATTGTATTCGCTCTCGAGTTTGTCGAGTAGTTGGTTCATGATTCGGCATGGTGGGCACCATGAAGCCCAGAACTCCACTAGTACTGGTATATTGGACTTCAGTACTTCTTCCTCGAAGTTTCTATCCGTCAAATTCATTTCTTATCTTCATCCCATTTGTAGACGAATATTTCTTCTGTAGGCATATGTAGAACTGGTTTGTATCCCTCCTCCTCGATTTCGTCTGGCTCAACTACTTCTATTGTCTCCGCTCTCCTCTTTAACCCACTCCACCAGGTCTCAGGTATTATGGTGTGCTTCACCTTCTCAATCCTCTTTACAATATTCGGCTGGGTTAGTAATTCAAACATCCTCCTTATTTCTTTCTCGAGAGTGACTCTTGGCCTGAATCCCCTCATTGGAAGTTCTTCAGCGACCACCTCGAATGGATGAACTTCGGATTCAACCCTTGGATTCTCAACCCTCTGTATCTTAACGTCTAGGCCGAAGTCTTCTGCAACTTTAGCAACGGTTTTCGCTATTGTCTTTAGTTTATAGAGTCCTGAGACCTGGTTAACCACTATATATTGTCCTGGTTCGGGTGGTGAGGATATTAGCCTAACCATACATTCCATGGCATCCTCTAATGCTATGAAGCCCCTAATCTGCTCCCCAGCTCCATAGAGTGTTAAGGGTATGCCTATTATTGCCTGGGCCACAAACCTATTTACTACTGTGCCAAACCACTCATCTATATCTAGCCTAGTCCTCAGCTTATCGTCAGCAGCCACCTCATCTGTATGGACACCGAATATTACGCCCTGCATAACATCATAGGATCTTAACCACCAATATTTACAAGCTTCATAAACATTGAATGTATCTTGGACTTTACTGACAT
>WAJV01000050.1 GCA_015523725.1 Candidatus Geothermarchaeota archaeon | reverse complement strand
TCCCAATGGAATCATAAAGAATAATCCGGACGTATCTTTTGAAGATGTAATAGAATTTTTCTATAAAATAGCGGAGATAGCCGATAAACTACGTGATGAGGGAAGGTATTTCGAATATTCACCCACTAAACCATCTTTAAAAGCCAATGAAATAAGTGAAGCTACTGTAATGGTTAAACATGGATTCCCAATATATCAGAAATATGGCGTGTGCATGGATGTAACCAATGTAGAGCAGGCTGGAATAGCGGAGGAGGCTGGTGCGGTTAGTGTAATGGTTCTAGATAAACTTCCTTACGATGTTCGTAAGAGTGGTGGAGTTGCACGTATGGCTGATCCAAAAATCATAGAGGAGGTCATGAACTCTGTAACTATCCACGTTATGGCTAAAGTTAGGATAGGGCATTATATGGAGGCCCGCATATTGGAGGCGCTAGGAGTTGATATGGTAGATGAGAGTGAGGTCCTTACTCCTGCAGACGATACTAGACACATCAATAAATGGTTATTCAATATTCCATTCGTTAATGGGGCCAAGGAACTCGGTGAAGCACTAAGAAGAATCAGTGAGGGGGCGTCCATGATTAGGACAAAGGGAGAGGCAGGTACTGGAAATGTATCAGAGGCAGTTAAACATATGAGACTAATAAATTCTGAGATAAATAGCTTAAGATGGATGAGTATGGAGGATAGAATTAAGAAGGCTAGGGAATATGAAGTGGACCCCGGATTAGTTGACCTCACAGCTAGGCTAGGCAGGCTTCCAGTCGTTAATTTCGCTGCAGGAGGTATAGCCACACCAGCCGATGCAGCCTTAATGATGTGGCTAGGTGCTGACGGAGTCTTCGTTGGATCAGGCATATTTAAAAGCGAAGATCCTATGGAGAGAGCTGAAGCAATAGTATTGGCTACCTCCAAATGGTATGACCCCGATAAAGTATTAGAGGCTCAAAAAATGATTACGGAGAAGAAAAGCATGGTAGGGATAGATATAAAAAGTTTGAAACCGGAGGAACTTCTTCAGGAGAGGGGATTATAGTATGAAAATAGGGTTACTCAATCTCCAAGGAGGTATATATGAACATATTTACCTATTGAAGAGGGCTTTTGTAGAAGAGGGTATTAATGGAGAGATCATAGCAGTAAATGGTAAAAATGATTTGAAAGAAGTTGATGGTATTATCCTGCCAGGCGGAGAATCAACCACGATTGGTACTTTATTAGAGAAACTAGATATGGTGGATTCATTGAGAAAATTTATATTAGATGGACATCCGACATTGGGTATATGTGCAGGCGCCATACTTATGGCTAAGGAATCCATAGATTTTAAAGTCGGGCGAGTGGATCAGCCGTTACTTAAAGTTATGAATATAAGGGCTGTGAGGAACTATTTCGGGAGACAGAGATCTAGTTTTGAGACGCTTCTAAAAATAAAGTTATTAGATGATAAGCCATTCCGGGCAATCTTCATTAGGGCACCGATATTTGAAATAATAGATGGTGAAGTTGAGGCTCTAGCCACATTGAATAATAAAATAGTTTGTGCCCGTGAAAAGAATATGCTAATAACTAGTTTCCACCCGGAACTAACCAATGACACGAGAATCCATAGACTCTTTATAAATATGTTTAGGTAGAATCAGATGCCAAATCAATTATTTATATCTATGTGGATTTAACTATATATTTTATGCATCCAATAGATAAATTATTACTAAACATATTCTCATTATCACCATCATGAACATCGATAAATTATTGTAATGGGGGTGATTAGGATTCTCCTTATAGCATTCGATTTAGAAGGTGTTTTGGTGGAGGGCGAGTACCTTTCATGAGGTAGCTAAATTAGTCGGACTCGAAAAGAAGATTGCTGAGATTACTTACAGAGGATTGAATGGAGAGCTGGACTGGCATGAAGGACTAAGGGTTCGGATAAATCTGTTGAGAGGAACACCTAAAGAAATTTTCATAGAAGGCCTTAAGAGACTTCAAGTTAACCCATCTACTCTTTCAGTCTTGAGAAAACTGTTGAGAGTGGGACATATAGTCGGTGTAATAACGGGTGGACCGACAATAATAATACAAAATCTTCTAAAGGACATACCCCTATCATTTACATATGGAAACGAACTTATATTCGATCATGGAAAGCTAATCGATATCGATATAAGAGTAATAGACAAAGGGGAGATACTTAGTAGGGTTTTGGATGATTTCAGGGAATTTGGTGTAGAGGGTATAGTTGCAGTGGGAGATGGAGCCAATGATATCTCTATGTTCAAGATTGCCGATTTATCTATAGGCGTTAACCCAAAACCAATTGTGGAGAATTACGTCGATGTGAAAATATCTAGTATGGAAATTAGCCAGATACCAGATATAATACATAAATATTTTAATGAAAGGGCTAAACATAGATTATGAATTAATCCCAGAAAATTTAATACATTACCTATTCACATGATTAGATACCTAAAAATAAGTCAGTATATTTACCTAACTGTATTTAATAATATTTTTATGGGTATTGAGCATGATTGGATACATGAATTCTTTGTGGAGAAGGGGGAGTTGTTTTTAAGGGTTCTGAATAAAATGTGGGAAAATGGGAGAACAGAGGCTGAACATATATCAAACCTATTAAATAATCTAGGTATCGATAAAGACGCCTCGATTCTAGAAATCGGTTGCGGTAATGGAAGGATACTCATCAACCTAGCTTTGCTAGGTTATAGAAAATTGGTCGGTATAGATATATCACCCATATTTATCGAAGATGCCAAAAATAAAATGTCGAAATATAATGTTGAGGGAATAAGATTCATTGCATGCGATATATTAGATTTAGAAAAGATTTTTAAAGCCAATGAATTCGATGTGATATTGTCTGTATGGACCAGTATAATTGGATACTACCTAAATGAGGAAATAGATATAGAAATTTTCCGTAAACTGAGGAGAATAATTAAGGATAATGGATATCTCCTAATACTCAATACAGCTAATAGAGACTATATCCTAAAGATTAGAGAATACTGTGGAGGACCTTATTACGTAGATTATGGAGAGTTCGTGGTTATCGAGGAACCACACTTTGATCCAAAGACCTCTATCAATAGGAGTAAATGGATATTCTATGATAAGATGAGTAATAAAGACCTAAAATATAATGATGAGGTAGAGGTTAAACTAAGAATATACTCTTTGCATGAAGTGGTTAAATTGGCTGAGGAGGGTGGATGGAGATTTATAAAGGCCTACTCAAATCTCTCCCGTATGGATGAGTTTTGGCCAACTAAAGGTGGTTTGAACATTGTCTTCCAAGCCGTCTAAATACTACCTCCCTGCTTCGCCA